>PMBQ01000138.1 GCA_003152955.1 Candidatus Bathyarchaeota archaeon | reverse complement strand
GCACCTATCAGGAGAGTGAAGTAGATATCGACTAGCCGATCTCGCTTATCATCTCCGGCTCTCAGATGTAAGCCGATCTCCTGATAGGTAGCAACAAGCACATTCTCAGATAGCCCATGCTCCATGCTTCCGCCTCCTAACTGTTCACACTTCAACACAGTCTGACGCGAGGACATAGAATCTGTAAGCAAGATGGTCTCCTAGCAAGATTCTTGCGAAAAACCGCGCCGTTGTCTGATGCGAGTGCTCCGCTGGTCGTTCCGTCAGGCGATATTCTCTTTCGAGGGTGATCTTCCGGAAACCTAAGGATTCAAATAACTCAAGCACGGAGGATCGCGTGAAAAAGCGGACATGACCCTTATCGCGTAGCCCCCTTTCTGAATAGAACCAGCGGTGCCGCAGGAGGTTTAGGATAACTGAAAGATGCGCGATATTGGGGACACTCGCGACCACTGATCCACCGGGACGAAGGAGGGAGGTGTACCTTCGTATTGTATCGACAGGGTTTCGCATATGCTCCAGAACGTCGGCGAAAATGACGCAATCGAAATCCCCAGGTTGAAACGGGATCTCAATATCTTCTGCATCGCCGCAGATGACGCGATCAAGCACGGCCGATGCCACCGCCGCCACAGTTCTCTCCAGCTCGATTCCTGCCACAGTTACTCCTGGCCGCTCTGCTTTGAGTAACCGCCCCAGCTCGCCCGCCCCACATCCGACATCCAAGATTCGTTGTGCGTCCACCGGAACGAGCACGCGGAGCTCGGGCCTTGAGTGGAAGTAGTATGAGCTTGAAGATCTCTCCATTCAAAGATCCTAGATATGCAACAGACAATATGTCGTATTTTAAATAGGAATCTCGCTGCCCTCAATGGGCACTGCAGCATCCGAGAAAATCCTTCTGCAATCGTTTTCCATTCTTCGCAATCGCTCCTCCGAGTACTCTGGGTTAAAGTGAGTAAGCAAGAGCCGTCGGACATGAGCACGCTTAGCCAACCAACCGACCTCACGGACATGGGAATGGGCGGCTAGCGTAAGGCGCCGATTGTTATCGGAGCTGAGTGCCTCATAGTCCTCTACGTCGAAGTAGGACTCATGGATAAGAATATCCGCGCCCGAAGCAAACTTTTCAGTTCGCTCCTGACAGGCCGTATCCGTGGCAAATACGACCTGACCATCTCCAAGCTTTATGGCTACGGATGGGTCCGCATGCTCTTGAGGACTAATGTCAACAGCAAATCCCGAATCCAATTCGTTGCGGCCCACAACAAAATCACCGAATGACAGTTTCATTGGGAACTCTGAGAGCGGCAGCGAAAACACGGGGCTCCTGAAGAGCGAGGCGAGAATCTCTTCTGTCTTGTAGCCCGAAATGGTTGGTCCCGGTCCGACAATTTGGACTCGCTTTGAGCGAAAGAACAAGGGTAAGTAGGCTATTCCGATTATATGATCCAAGTGAAAATGCGAAAGCAGGACAAATATCCGATCAGCCTTATCCACAAGAGTGCGTAGATGCGGATGAAAAAGACGCACAACACCCGTTCCCATATCGAGAAACACTGCAGCGGTTTCAGAAGTAAGGAGATAACACGTTGTGTGACGGGAATCGTTTGGCATCCATCCAACAGTGCCAAGGGGAAAGATGCTTTTGAGACGATACTCATTTACCATGTTTTGCCCTCCATGACCCCCAAGGTCTGAATGAGCTGACTGCTTGTCATGTCCCTGATTCTGTCGTCCGACGCAATTCCCTTGTTACGGCCCCAGCTCTCATGCCGAATCAGTGAAGCAGCTTCCGACTTACAAAATTGATAAGTTGCGCCTGGATTGGAACGGGAAAACTATTATCGTCAACCAGAACAAAATCGGAATCCTCTGCCACCAAAGCAATTCCCTCCATTTCATGATGGCGATCGAGTGCTTGAAACGCTTCATCGGTTTTAACGGTTACTGACTTGTCCTTACGCAGCCGTTCATAGCGGACAAGCGCGGGGGAGTGGATAAAGACCACCGCGTAATTCGTGAAATGTGACTTGAGGAATGTATGATCAGGATAACTTCGAAGGCCAGCAATGACCACGCGTGGACAGCGGCTCTGGTCAATGCGGCAGCTGGCCAACCGCGCCAGGATGTCAATCCCCTGTGCCGCTCGAAGTTGCCCGGCAGCCTCGACAAGGTTCTCGAGGGTCACAGGGATCGAAGCTTCGTTGATGTGTTGAACGAGGGCGTCACTAAGTTCGATATGGAGAAACCCGAAGCGCTGGGATAGATCATGAGCGAGAGTCGACTTCAGTGACTTAGTATAGCCTGCAAGAGCGAGAAGAACGGAAGGTTGAAAACTGGGCGTTGCTGGACCGGAGTTAACCGAATCACACAAATGCCCCGAGGCAATTGATTCTCTGCGCATCATCCACACTTCCTGACCAGAGGATAGGGCAATGACATCGTTCACATCCATCCTTGACCCATCTCATATTCCCATATTTCCAGCGTGGACGGCAAGCGATTCCAGCCAGTAAGGGCGAAACATGATACGAGCCGGATAACAGAAGCCAGAAATGGCCCTTCTGTTCATGACCTGACCCTCTAGAATGGATCCAGGTTATGAGTTGGACTCTGACCACATTCAATTCATCTGCAACGCAAGCGCCAAGTGTGGCGCTGAGCGCCACTGCCCTGAGACGATGTTAAGTGCCCCACGGTGATGGGTCACCACATGAGGGCAGCTGATGGCTGCGACATCGGTAAACGCATCCACTTCGGAACGATGAGCACTTCCTTC
>PMBQ01000456.1:1531-6318 GCA_003152955.1 Candidatus Bathyarchaeota archaeon | reverse complement strand
TGATATTCTTTTGATCGCGCTGTGTCTCGACTATCCGGACCAGTCTCATGAGATTAGATTTCGCTTCGCCTCCGGAGCCCTTGGCGGCGCTTGCGTAAAGGCAGACGCCATAGTCCGGCATCACGGTGAAAGCAATGAATCTGGACAAGAGAAAACCTTTGGGCCGAGTGTTACCCCTCGCAACAAGCGGAAAGTTCTCCCCGGAGATCTCATACCTCCTGGAAGTCTCATTCAGATCAGCTATCCAATTCGTCCGTCCCCGCTGTATCTCTTTCTCCAAACCATCGAAAAGGTATTCGCCTGGACTACGATGATCATAAACGTCCGCGCCCTTCATCCGCCCTTCCATGAAGTCACGAAACAGATAGGGATCGATTCCGGAGGCGAAAGTGTCAATATCCTCATGATGCCCGTCCCTTTCTATGTATGCCCTCACGCGTATCTTGCCATAGCTGTCCCTAATGATGGAACATTCCTTGAACTCGAACCAGCCATGTTCCTCAAGATTTGTTTTTCCCCTGATAACGCGGTATCCGTTCTCGTCGTATTCGAGCGCCTGATGATCACGCAATCGATAAAGGACGTATGCGAGAAGCCCTCCAACGACGACCGGCACAGCGAGACTGAGTGCGGCACTTGGTCCGCTGACCTGCAGCGTGTTTAGAACCGTTGTCCAAAACAGAGCGAGTGCAAATGTGAAAACTGCCCAGTAGAGTGCGAGCTTCGAAATCTGCAGTTTTGACCCACGATTCAACTGTGCGCTCTGCGAATTCATGCGTGACCAGCTTTGATATGCTTTTGAACTATTTCAGATCTTGCCGAGCACCTTTCTCACATATGGTCCGACTCCTTGTGTTGCAAGATGCTCTTTGAAGTTGTGTCCTCGATCGCTATCGAGGCCAGGACAGAATGGGTCAACTTTCAACGAGTTTCCGACGGGTATCAGTGGATAGAGCCGACAAGCGACGGGCCGGATTGGGTAGATCGAGCAACGAGGCATATTCCCGGAGTATGTAAGAAACACGCAGACCCCATCGGATCTTCTCTTTAGCCAAAACCTGTTCGCTCTTTTCTCGATAACGGTCTCTTTGATCTTGGATTCCGTCGCGTAATTCAAGATTCTTTCGGCATCATCCTTTCCGAGGTTAACTCTAAGATGGCACGAGGCACCGCACGCAATACACTCGTGTAGAATCTTACCCGACGTAAAATCCGCAAAGGTCTTGAATGCTAGGAATCGTTCAAAATACAAGTAGACTCCGAAACGAGTAAGCAGGAGGCAGCCGACTAATCCGCCAAGGGAGATAGGGAGACCGAACCCGAGAATGTATAGCACAATACTTATGACGGCACTGGCAATGTAGCCGCTTCTCAAGACCGTACGATCAAATCTCATTTTTCCACCGCCACCACCGATGTGCTTGCTCACGTTTGGACGTGATCTAGCTCCTTAACTGCTGCGCTTCATTCATCATCAGCTTTGTGCAAATGAGGTAGTGCAGAGTCTGCGCTAGCGATATGAGGCAAAAAAAAGAAGAAAAAGAAAGGAAAAGGGAAAGGCGAGCCTATTCGGGTGGAATCTCGGTGAAGATGGTTGTGTAGTCGACGTCTTTCGTGCCGTACTTGTAGTAAACGTAGACAATGGCGCCTATCACGCCAAGTACCACCGTCAGCGCTAGGGTCTCATACTCCGATGAGATAATCATGTAGTCTAGGTAGAGGTTGGCGAGAACTCCCACCACCCCGATCGCTGCGATCCCTGTTTTTCCTCCAATCTTGATTGGGGCCTTCTCGTAGATTTGTGGGCGTCTGTATGGGAGCATCACTAGTGCTAATGCGAAGAGTGTGAAGAAGACGGCGTCGAACAGATCGGTATTTTGAACTCCTGCCGAAAAGATCCAGTCCAGTCCAGCGCCTAGGGAGCCGCCTGGATTCCAGCTGCCACCCAAGCTTACTATTCCGGATTCGGAGAAGCATCCTAGTACGCCGAATATACCGGTCACTATTGTTGCGTTGACTGGAGAGTGGAATCTTTCGTTGACGCTTGCGAGCGATGCGGGTAGTACCCTGTCGAAAGCCATGGCGAAGAGGATTCTGGACGCTGTGAGGATGAATGGTGGTATGTCGTTCATCACCCATAGTACACCGAATATGAAGAGCAACCAGTTGAGGCTGCTGAGTCCCATGCCGATCCCTGTGAAGGCGGCGATTGTTGTTGTCCAAGCCCTGGGGAGACCCGTTGGTGCGAGATTTCCTGCGCCGTATGAGAGCCACGCGTAGGCCTCAAAAAGCGACCATGTGTGGCCATTAGGTAATGCGATCCTTCCGACTGCGGCAGTCGCGTATGCTCCGAATGATGACACGATCACGTACATGGCCATGATCACCACGGAGGATAGTATCAGGACCTTGGGTAGGCTCTTGTTAGCTTCTTTGACTTCTCCTGCGACGAACGTGGAGGCAGCATATCCGATATATGCAAAGTACGCACCTCCCATCGCCACACTTACGGCTGACCAGTAGTTGCCGACACTGACTGTGTCCATTCCTTGTTTGAGTGCTTCGGCAACGACTCCTTGAGGAGTTGCACCACCCATAGTGGCCATTCCTGCCACCAATGCGGCTGGGTTGGCTACAGAGCTGCCAAGGAGGTACAAGACGTAGACCGTGAGAATCGCTGGGATCCAGAACATCGCTTGCAGTAGGTATCCTGCCATTCTTACTCCGAGAGAGCCGATAGCTGTGAAGAGAATCAATAGCGCGACACCTGCGCCGAATAGCACGACATCGCTTACTCCAACTGCGGAGATCCCGACTATTGGTCCGAAGATGTACCATATGCCTTCAAACACAGCGACCGTGATGATCCCGAAGGACCACGCGATGCTGAGGAACTCGAACCATGAGCCGACGAACGCCCAACCTGGGCTTACGAGTCTGGAGATTGCGACGTAGCCTCCTCCTGATCGAGGCATTGCTGCAATGAGTATTGAGAATGCAAGGACTGAGAGGAGTATGATGATCCCGCCGATAATGAATGCCATGACCATTGGTGGGATTCCTGCAACCCAGAAGTTCTCAGGCAGCGGCGCTTTCCCTGTGAATTGGAAGACACGCTTCTGCCATCCGAGTCCCATGGTGTTTGCGAGGATGATGATTGCCGCTGTTAGTGGTCCGATTTCTCTGACGAGCCCTGTTGCTTTACGCGCAAAAAGTTTCTTTTCCGACAATTTTCATCAGGTGTAGGTTGGCCGGCGGTTGTGCATTTAAAGGTTGACAATGCAGCAGCGGTCGGGAAAGGTGTTAAAAAGGCATCAAAAATAAGTATTATAATTATTGAGTCGTCAAGTGAACAATCGTTGAAGAACGAGGGCCCGTCAGAGACTATTGACCAAATCGCGACTCACAACTCGCATGTCTCGACAGGCAGTCACGAAGAGATTCTAGACTTAGATGTGCAGGCTTGGGTTTAAGTGCGCGTAGCAGCAGACGTGACACGAGTTAATCCAAAGGTTACTTTGGCCTAAGCAATGTTAGAATTAAGAACAGCACTGGGAACATCATCAGTATTAGGATGAATGTGTACTTCTTTTTGCGTTCTGCGCGCTTGAATTGATCTTCGCAGTTCGGCCCACAAAATTCCTTTTCCATTGAGATGGGAGTGGCGCAGACGACACAGTGTCTGTGTTTGGGAGTGCTGGATTTCTGCTGCTCAGGTTTTAGGTACTTGGACATTTTGAGTCGTGCGTAGTTTCGTTGTGTTGCTAATAAATCTGCCAAATCATGCTACCGATAGGACTAACCTGTCTGCTTTGGTGTCACGAGGGAGCTTCCCTTCGCTCACGCCAGAATTTGCCCTCTTCCTCAGCCAAGCCCTCGTGACGTCGCTCCCACGTCATATGAGTCAGATAATCCTCTTTGCAGAACAGATTTCCACAGTACTCGCATTTCTCAAGTTCGCTGAATTCTTTTCCGCACGTTGTGCACTTGACCAACTTTCAGCGCTCAACCAATTAGACATGGTTCCCACATTAAAGTTATCACTCCTCGCGAGCACTTCCCGAAGATACGATCGATCACGACTTTGTGAGCTGTAAAGTTGGAATAAGGAACTTATTGCACCGCTCGCATTTCGTGGCCTCAATTCTTTCTGGGACTATTTTTCCTAGGCTCAAGATGGCCTGGATGTCCCTGCGACCTAAGAAGAAGCATTGAAGCATCTTTGAGGACCGCTGTGAGTTCATTATCTCCTCATCGTTATGAGGGGGACATATGTGTTTGTGCAATTGCTGTTCAATTGTTTTTCGCACCCCGCGTGAGCATTACGAACGGGGTCGGAGGCACTGAATAGGGATACGACAGATCCGAGACATCGGGGAGCATTTACGTTAAAAGTAGGGAGTGGCCAGATACTTCTAGGAAATGGGGCCTCTGCGTTTGAAGTGCGAGAGGTGTGGTGTCGAGGTTGATCTTCCTTTCAGGTGCAACTATTGTGANNCTGCCCTGAGCACCGGCTCCCCGAGAATCACGATTGCGCCGAGACTTGGCGAGTGAAAGCCGTCAGATCAGCTAGGACGGGGACATCACCAGTGCAGCTGGCGGCGAATACTGGGAACGTTCTCGTTCGTCCCCAACTATCAGCCCTGCGATTTAGTCAAACAGAAATTCGACACCTGGTGGTCGGAACGGTACTGGTCACTCTCGCGGGAATCTCGTTCTTTTGGAATTCTTTGGGAAGCCCTGTATCCGTCGGGATTTTCGGACTGGTTCTATCTTCAATCTTATTC
>PMBQ01000456.1:324-1469 GCA_003152955.1 Candidatus Bathyarchaeota archaeon | reverse complement strand
CGAACGGCTTTTGCTGGACCGTTGGTCAACGTGACAATAACGAGCGGTCTTCTAATCGTATTGCCCGCTATTCGAACGACTGGATTCTACCAAGCAGTGCTTGCAGGCGCAGCGATCAACGCTTTTCTTGCAGTGTTCAACTTGATTCCTTTTGCGGTATTTGACGGGCGAAAAGTCTACGCGTGGAACCGAGTCTATTGGGCGGCTCTGTTCCTAGTTTCGCTAGCGCTGACGATTTATGCGAACTTCGTTCTAAGTCCTTTCTCTTAGCCCCAGCCTCAGTCTCTCAGCACCCTGATAAGCAAGAAGATGCCAACCAGAAAAACGGCGAGTGCGAATATAGCGGCAGCGGACATAGGCATTTTCAACCTATTGATCAGTATATCTGCCAAGTAACTCGGAGACATTATCATGAAGGCTGACGAAAGCGCTACCATGAAGTCTCGGACTCCGCGTTTTCTCGGTTGCGCTTGAGATTTTTCTGCCAACCACGTTCACCTGTGAAAGCGACTACGTCCCTTATCCCGTCAAATAAAAACTTCCCATAGCCTTTATACATGGTTATGTTTTGCACTATCGTTAATCCAATTTAGCTAGTGGAAATGAATGAACGATTATGTCTCAAAGCTATTGGACGAAGTAAAGGCCAAGAACGCCGGCGAACCTGAGTTCTACCAGACGGTTCAAGAAGTCGCCGAGTCACTCACTCTCGTGTTTGAGCGTCACCCCGCATACCGGGAAGCCAAGATCCTCGAGCGCATTATCGAGCCTGAACGCGTGATCATGTTCCGAGTGCCATGGCAAGATGACCGTGGCAACGTTCAGGTCAACCGCGGGTTCCGAATTGAAATGAACAGCGCGCTCGGCCCGTACAAGGGGGGTCTAAGATTCCACCCCTCCGTCTACCTTGGGATTCTCAAGTTCCTGGCCTTTGAGCAAGTCCTCAAGAACTCATTGACCACCCTCCCTATGGGGGGCGGGAAGGGCGGCTCGGACTTTGACCCGAAGGGGAAGAGCGACAACGAGGTTATGCGTTTCTGCCAGAGCTTTATGAACGAACTGTTTCGCCACATTGGCCCAAACACCGACGTGCCCGCGGGCGATATTGGAGTCGGCGGTCGCGAGATCGGCTTCCTGTTCGGCCA
>PMBQ01000456.1:0-309 GCA_003152955.1 Candidatus Bathyarchaeota archaeon | reverse complement strand
CTGGTCTCCGGCAGCGGCAACGTTGCCCAATACACAGTCGAGAAACTGCTTGACTTGGGGGCCAAGCCTGTCACTCTATCTGACTCAAACGGCTTCATCTACGACCAAGATGGAATTAGCCGCGAAAAATTGGACTTCGTGATGGAACTGAAGAACATCCGCCGCGGCAGAATCAAGGAATACGTGGACAAGTTCAAGACCGCTAAGTACACCCCTACTGACACGAACTTGGATCACAACCCGATCTGGGACATCAAAGCGCAGTGTGCTTTCCCTAGCGCGACCCAGAACGAGATCAACGCCAAGGAC
>PMBQ01000389.1 GCA_003152955.1 Candidatus Bathyarchaeota archaeon | reverse complement strand
TATTAACGATTAACCCCGACGCGACCGGCCCAAACATGCCCTCAATCTCCGGAACGACCATTTCTCTTGATGGCATCGGCCATCTCTTGTCGGACAACCAGCTTCAAGTTCCAGTCTATCAGCGTTCGTTCTCGTGGACTGAGGAAGAAATCAAAGAGCTCTTATCTGATCTCTGGGATTCTTTCCGTCGAGGGGATGAAGAGTACTTTCTTGGGTCCATTGTGATTACTGGCGGTGCGAATGGACAACCATTGGTCGTGGACGGACAGCAAAGGCTTGCGACCGTCTGTATGCTGTGTGCGGGCATCAGAGACATTCTTCAATCGAATCAGGACAAACGTGCCGAGCCCTTCGCGCAAAAATACCTCTACTCTCTGAACCTGAGGACCGAGGAGACATATCCAAAGCTTCGTCTGAACGAGGTGGATGACGATTTCTTTCGAAAAGCGGTGCTCATCACGCCTTCACTCTCAGGTCAAGTCGCTACCCCATCGACGGACTCCCACAGGCGAATCAAGCAAGGGTTTCAACGAGTTGGTGACTGGCTCAAACAACAAGCGAAGGCGAACACGACAAGCCTCGTTTCCACCCTTATCGATTTTGCAGAGTTCGTTGAAAAGAAGGCTAAGGTCATCGTCGTTCGTGTTCCTGATGAGGCAAATGCGTTCGTGATTTTCGAGACGCTCAACGACCGAGGCCTTGAGCTTTCAATTGCTGACTTGCTCAAGAACTACGTCTTCGGCCGTTCGGAGAACCGCATCGATGAGGCCCGCACAAATTGGCTTCGGGCAACGTCGGCTTTGGAAGGAGCTGGAGGGGACAAAAGAATTGCAACATTCATCAGACACTTTTGGTCCTCGAAGAACGGCCCGGTTCGTGAAAGGGAGCTCTACGGTGACCTAAAGAAGAGTATTCGAACCAAACAAGCGGCTATCGATTTCTCCACCGAGCTGTCGGAGAATGCGCGGCTCTACGCTGCAATTCTCAATTCCGACCATGATTTCTGGGCACCGTTGGGCAGTGATGCACGTCAACATGTGCAGACACTCGTAAACCTCCGTCTTGAACAATACCGTCCGCTATTGTTGGCATGCATGTCCGAGTTCAGCCCGACGGAACTCAAGAGATCACTTCGCCTTGTCGTTTCGTGGAATGTGCGGTTGTTGGTCGTCGGAGGCCTTGGTGGGGGAACAATGGAGCGCTATTATGCTGAGGGCGGAAGCAAAGTCCGGAAGAAGGAGCTGCAGAGTGCGACCGATCTAGCCAAGTACGCGGCCAAGTTTGTGCCGACTGATTCTCAGTTCGAAGCATCGTTCGCAGCAGCGACCGTTTCGCAGGCGTTCTTGGTGCGATACTACCTTCAAGCCCTTGAGCAGTCGCTCCGTGGTGAGCAGAATCCGGAACTCGTCCCCAACACCCTTGAAAAGGAAGTGAACCTCGAACATGTGCTCCCACAAAACGCAAATCTGAAAGAATGGCCGCTATTTGATGAGGAGTCAGCTCCTGCGAACGTGAAACGCATTGGGAACTTAACTCTGCTAAAATCGGACGAAAACCTCGCCGCCGGAAACAAGCCATTCTCGACTAAAAAGAACGCGTTCAAGAGGTCTCAACTCAAACTCAACGAAGGTTTGGCCACTGAAATCAGTTGGGCACCGGATAGGATCGCTGCTCGCCAGTCCATGCTTGCGAAGATTGCGGTGCAAACGTGGCCGCTCAAGCCATAGAGCCCGGCATTCCGGCGACGCTGACCCTCCCTGAAAGCACAATGGCTAATCCGCAGCTAGCCCCCATTCCTGGGTCGATTCCAGTCGATTTAAACTATTTTGCGGCCAAGGACAGGGATAGATCAATTAAAACCGGTCTGGCCGTGGTCAGTCGGGGAGGTTTCACCCCGCCGGTTAAAAACCGTGCAACCTGTGAAGGGCCCCACTCCCCCCTCACTTTTTTCAATCTCACCGGCCACGTCCCACCTGTTTTGACGGTGCCGTTGAGAGTGGGCCAGATCCCAGGGGCGATGTTGCTCGACCCGCCAAGAATCAATTCTGACCTGCATCCCGAGGCGTCTCTACAGGAGAACCGCCGGGCGACGACGCGGCCTGCGGCTGCAAGAACAGAGCCCTTACCGAGGGCCGGGACAGGACGAGAATCGTGAAGACACCCAACACCGTGCCGAACGGCATGAACAGGCATTCGACGCCGCCCATCACAGTGCAGAACAAATGCCGTTTCCGTTTATGCAAGGCACGGCCTGCAGCGAAAACAAAACCCGCGAAAAGCCATCCGAGCGTTATGAAGACGGCCGCAAAGCCGATGAAGATCCATCCCAGGAATACCGGTGGCGGTTCGCCCTTGCCGGCGAACTTTGCCGGACTGAGCACGATGAACAGGCCAAAGAGGAGATGGAATATGGGAAACAGCGCAAACAGGGCCGCCATCCCCGCCACCACGTAGTGGAAGATCACGAGGAGTCTCAGTTGTTCTTCGTCCTGGTTCATGATGGATTGACAGTCTGGCTTTGGCTCAGGGGCATGGTGCAGCGCGATGGCGTTTGCTCGGCAGACATCCCTCTGCCCGGCCGGGTAGAACGGCCAGGTTATGATGCATTCGTTCCAGCCGCTAGGGCTGGCCTGAAGGTGTTTCGGTGCTCTTGTTCTGCCAGGGAGCCAGATCCAGTTTCTTTAACTTCGCCCTCAGGATCTTGCCGGACTTGAATTTCACCACCGCGCGNNTTCGGGTTGCGACCGATCCGGGCCTTACGGAGTTGGACCTCCAGGACCCCGAAGTTGCGTAACTCCGCCGTTCGGCCGGACGCCAAGGCATCGGTCAGAATATCCAGCGTCATCTGGACGGTGCCAAAGACCTCTTTTTGCGCGAATCCCGTCTTGTTGTAGATCTGCAGCACAATCTCCCGTTTTGAAAGATTAGACATGGGTTCCCTTTCCGGAAAAAACCGACTCAGAACAACTTAGGGTAGTCCGCTCCAAAACTGCGTCAACCGTAAAGACCTCCACTTCACCTCATCGCGGCCAGACGAAA
>PMBQ01000066.1 GCA_003152955.1 Candidatus Bathyarchaeota archaeon | reverse complement strand
TATGACCATTTCGTCAGTTGCTACCAAGTCAGGACGTTTACAGGATTCCTTGAGTGGTTTGGATTTGTCACTGTCGAGTCTACGCATAGGGTTCACAATGCGCATTTGGATGTAGTAAAACGGACAGAAGTGTTTGGAAAGGTGTTCAGGTTTGGGTGAAGGTCACGCAGGATGGAATAGGTACCAGGCGGATCGCCGAGAAGGGAGAGGGGGTGACGGTACCCCCCCCATCCTGGCTGCCGCTGTTTAAATCGTCCTGGAATGCTTTCTACGATGCCCTTTATTCGTCCAAATTCAGCCCCACAAGACGACAAAAATGTCATGTCGTGGTTTGATACCCCTGCAGAAGCAGGGCTGATGTCAAAATGAGGGCATTTTGAGCTATTGGCTTCGAAATGCCTTGAAAATGGGGATCTTATCGGCAATGGTGAATCCACTCCGCTGACCGTTCTTTGGTATGATCCAGGTGGGCGGAATGCCCACGGCAGGGCAGTCGTTTCCAGCGTTCGCATTTCACGGTGCACACGGCTTAATCTTGTAGCATTCGGCTTGGGGGGAAATTACAGTCGCTCTTAGAGATTTNNAACTCTCCCCTGGTTCCGTTCGATCTCTACGACTTCTTTGGGTATCTGTTTCCAGGTGTTTTCTTCGGCGTTAGCACATTTGCGTTTTTTGGCCACTCGGTCCCAAGAGTGCTGGAATATCATCAAGACCTGTGGTCCATATACGAGAAGGCACCGTTATTGATCGCTATGGCTCTCATCGTAGGTGCAGTGGTTGTGTTGTATGTGATCGGACATGTTATTGCAACTGTGAGTCATGTTATCATCGACCGCGTGTTGGTCGATGGAGTAGTTGGATATCCGGTCAGCCATCTTCTACGTCTCCCGCGCCGAACGCGGGAATATGTTGAAGGCACCTACAAATACATTTTCGGTCTATTCAATGCCATATTATTAGCCCCCGTTCTTTTCAATAGCAACGCTTTGGTACAATGTCTGACTACGATGTTGTTAGTGCTTATCGGTTTACTCATCTTCTTGCGCTTTGTTGTCATGATGGTACGCGCAGATCCTTGGCGGAGACGGACGCTTGTGCCAAGAATCGCTGCGAATAAATGGATTCGTGTCTACCTATGGCAAGCAAAGTATTTGATTGATCCGGTGATTGGTTTTTCGCAGAGACTGCTTGGCATCGACCGGCGCTTCCCTGGTCAGTTTATCAGGGAGTACAAAATGCTCTTCAGGCGAGAATTCAAAATGGAACCGAATCAAGTTGGATCAGAAAACTATTGGCTACCGTTCTTCTATATGTCAACTCAAAGACCGAACAGCATAGGTATGATCAACACTTGGTTACATCTGTATGGGTTTTCGAGAAACTCTGCGGCCGCAGGTTACCTAAGCGCGGCTGTAATTGCGGCTTGCATCTACGCCTATCCTGAGATTCGTAATGAAGCTGCACGAATCCAGTTAGCGCTGTTGATTTTCGTAGCAGCCGTGCTCGGCCTAAGGTATTGGCTGCTGTATTCCACATATTACACCAAGAACATAATACGTTCGTTTGTGGAATGTGCGATATCAAATACCGATAGCACAACAACTTCGCGCTCATCCAATTGATTCGGTTATTTGGACAATGTGTGGCAGAGGCAGAAGTTTGGTGTAACAATCTCAGCGACCACACTCAAGACAAGATACCTATGGCGAAGCTTCTTCTCGTTTTGGCAATTCTCCTGGGAGAGTGTCGGGAGTTAACAATTGCCCAGGTCACCGATACTCAGAAAATACCTAATCTCGAACTGACCGTTTCCGCGAGAGACCAGGAAAATGGCAAGATTGGCAATTCGATCTATCTCTTCACGCTGAAGAACAAACAGGGGGAATGTACCCTCACAACATTGAGGATGCGCTGTGAGAGCTATTCATTAACAAACCGGGAGAAATCTATCCGTCCTGAAATCTGGCATTCATCGACAAGGGACGGGAGCCTAATTGTGCGAAACAAATCGAACGAGCTTGATGTCTCAGAAACCCTCAATGACTTCGTGGGTGAAACGAAAAGCAGCTACTTGTTTGGATACCGCAGGGTTGTGTCCAGTTCATCCGCGTTTACGCTGACCAGTTTCAGCGGGGGTTCAATAATGACTATGCGTAACATTAAGGAAGTTCACGCGGTCAACTTTGTCCCCTTCAAGGGAAGCGAAGCCTTCGTGCAACTGGATTGCAATACTCTTTGGCTGCCCGGTGTGGACACGACCAAATGAAGGCTGCTATTAATCCCGCTCGAAGGTTTGAAGGCCAAGTTCGGGACAACCCACCAGTGACAGGGTAGCGAGACCGTTACTGGGTACATCATCAAAAAGTGAGGCCCAAATGATGTTCAAGTGCCAAGTGGCCCTGCTTGTGAGCCTATTGCTGAGTGCAAGCTCCCACGAAGGGGGGTCACTCTCGAAGGCGGATTATTTGAACGGCCCGATCCCATTTCGGTCTAGACTTGATTCCCTATTTGCGGGGCTGGGTCGTCCGATTAATGTTGTCCACGATATAGGGTTCTGCGGTAAGGGTTCAAAAACAGTAGGCGACGTAATTGAGGAAGATGTAATCATTTGCGACTCTCTCAGAGTCTACACCTACGATTCTCTGACCATTTGTACTGATGATCACGGGACCATCGAATACTATTTCTTCACTACCTCACGGTTGGTCACCGCCAGGGGTATCAAGATCGGAGACCGAATAGAGAGGATTCTTCAGGNNAAATCCAAGCTCCTGAAGATGATCATATTCAGTATGCAGTGAAAGAGAGCAACATAGGAATCGCATTCTACTTCTCAAAGGGTAGGGTTTATCGAATCTTCATCGGCCGGGGGAGTGCTTGCTAGGATATTGGGTGAAACGCAGCAGTCGCTCACTGTTGATAAAACCCAGGATCATTCCGATTGACAGATACGTCCCCATCTCTCCTGCGACGCTCGACCTTGCTTCTGGCCGGACAGTTCGGTAGGTTTCGGACAGATTTGAAGTTCATTCAAACAGGCTCTTAATTCCAGTTCGGGTTGAGAGTCTTTCCATTTTTGGGACATCGTTACTCGCGAGTGTACCTCTCTCGTCTGCTCCTATGCAGCACCGATCTGGCGTAAGGGATTTCAACTGCCGCGGACAAGCGGTCTCCGTTAGGTTGCACAACCAATGATTCCCAGTGAACGCATTTGTTCCGTGGAAAAGGGGGGATGCCAATGCCGACTTGGTTGAGTGTCACCCTTTGTGGCGTTTGTATCCTTTGGGCAGTCGCGCAAGCCCGTACTTTGCTTGTATACATGCACGTG
>PMBQ01000224.1 GCA_003152955.1 Candidatus Bathyarchaeota archaeon | reverse complement strand
TGCATTGTATTTGAAACGGAGTCCGCGACGCTATTGCCTTGCGCGAGAAAATCGAAGATGCCGTGTGTCAAGTCATCGGCGATTCCAAATTGCAGGGAGAAGACGCCTGTGAAGTCGATGATAGAGGTGGCGCCTGCGCTCAGGAAGGTGCTGGCTATGGAGTCGGACATGCTTGCAATCAGAACAACCAGTTTGACGTTGGATAGGGAACCTTGGCCAAAGTGGTCGGCGAAGAAGTCAATGCTAGCTCCGAGGATTCCGTGAGAATCGTCGAGCCATCCCGAGGCGAAATCTGATGCGTAGGCTTGTTGGGTTGTTGGATCGTTCAGTTGGCCGACGTAATAGTACGTGATGTGATTGTGTACGTATACGTTGCTCCGCCAAACTACTATGTCATAGTTGTTGAGTTGCGTCGTGAGCAGGCTGACCGTCACTGCAGTGTTCTCAAGGTAAGTCACGTTGTAGCCTGCTTGTGCAAGAGAGTTCTGGATGCATGTTAGGTCCACAGGTCTCCACGGATTATATGCTGAAATTGGGGAAAGAATCAACGCTCTATGTTGAGACTGCGCTGCGGCAGAACTTGCGCTTAGTACAGTTGGAAAGATGAGGCTGGCTATTACAATGAACATCAATATTTTTCGCAATTTCTACACCACTGAAATCTCTCATATTCTCACATGGAGAAAAGCGTAGCTGGGCGCACACACAAGATTGAATGAAGACTCTGAAACTCGATAGTGGAAATTTGTCACGACTTTGCGAGCGCGACCGTTGACATGGACACAGCAATGCGCGTACTCACTCTAGGACAATGTTGGAGAAAAACACTGGATCGAGAGAGTATCTCTCGTGTTCTTGATCAACTCTCAGAGGTGTGTCATCGATTCTGGGCAAGAAAGAAATCTAGCTTCAACGTGTAATTGGCATGCATTCGGATCCCCGAAGTCGTCACGGTCCAGTATCAACAGGTGAGGCAGAGAACAGAACCCAGCAATTAAAACAAGGGATAAGGGAAGATGACATTTGGCAGATTGTGACGCCAGCTGTTGACCCAAGTCATTCAGGGCGCTGATCGTGGTGATATGAAGCGGTGCTTCAAGATGCTCGAAGTGGCAAACGGTTGAATCGGTGGAACTTGAGATTGATCGATTTCTAATTTGAAGATGCTGAGGCAAGTCATAAATAATCATAATCGGGGGCATCGGAAAACTTGGATTGTAAACGAGGTGATATTGAAATGGCCAATATTGAGGAAAATTCAACTGGGCGGGAACTTGGTAGAAGACGTGTCTACATTTTCTTTGCAGCTTTCTTTGCACTAGCACTGTTCGGTTTGATTTTTGAAGAAGGTGACATCATAACCCACGCTGTCGACGAAATCGGCATAGTGGCAATATCGATCTTTGTACTAATCCTGATGGCTGTTTGGAGGAAGAAGACAACTCTCGCGGAGCTGAAGAAACAGCACAACATCATTACTGTACTCTTCGTGGTCGCATTGCTCTTCAAACTCTACGCGTTTACAGTCGAGTTAAGCGACCCCCAAGACTTCGGCGATGAAATCCCAGTCCTAGTCGGAATTATCTTGACTCTACTAAACAGGTTCGTGTAGCAGCAAATGATATGGCAGAGTGCCACACCTCTGCCTAGCCTTTTTTCTTGCCTCTCAGGCATTCTTGCAGAATCTGCAGAGCTCGATATTCGAACAGGTCGGGTCGGGCCGAACGCTTTGCGCTCAATAAAGATTCGTTGTGTAAAACGTTAAGCTCAAGGAGGGAATCTGGGGTGGCGTCGGAGGATTCGCTGTGGCATTTTTGTCATGTGACATCGGTGGGATAGTGGCGCCGACAGTCTCTGTGTTTATCGTAATCGGCATAGCTAATCTCGCCAGAGGGCAGTTTTTCTTTTTACTAGATTTCACGAGGAAAATCATGCTTGTAAAGAAGCAGTTGGATCTTCCTGTTGCTCTTGAATTCGTCAACTGGTGCGCAATTATGCTGTCGTCTTCCTGGTTGTGTCAATCCTTCCTTTCACTTGCCTTTGTTCGCTTTGACGTGATACTGGTGTAGTGGGAATTGGCGTGACGGATCAAATCATCCTGAACGTGGCAATCGGGGCAGTAGTCAGTGTCATTCTTGCGGTTGTGTCCGTGCGGTCTCGCAGTCTGAGCCTTAGTGGAGGCGTTGGTGCAACCTTCATTGGGACGGCGATTTTCGCCTATGGCGGTTGGGCATGGTATGTGGTTCTGCTTTCGTTTTTCGTCTCGTCGAGCTACCTGACAAGGTTCAGGTATTCAACAAAGATGGCGAAGGGAGTAGGTGTACTGAAGGCGGAGTCTAGGTCTTTCTGGCAAACGGTGGGACAGGGAGGGGTAGCTACATTGATTGCTGGAATTGCACTCTTCTCAACAAGAAATCCGACACTAATTGCTGTGGGGTTTGTAGGTGCACTTGCTGAGGCCAACGCCGACACTTGGGCCGTGGAGCTTGGCATCCTGTCCAAAGGAAACCCTAGAATGATCACAAAAATATCTCATGCAGTTCAGCCAGGTACTTCCGGAGGCGTTTCCGCTATTGGAGAGATTTCCGCTGCTGCGGGAGCTCTCTTTGTCGCACTCGTTGGAGCCTTCCTAGGAGTTTTTGGAACGGCTCCGCTCATTCCCCTACTTGTTGCCGGATTTGCTGCTATCGTTGGCGAGCATGTTGACAGCTTTCTGGGAGCAACGGTTCAGGCGGCGTATTATTGCCCCAACTGCAAGAAAGAAACGGAACGAAGAATTCACAGATGCGGAACAGCGACCGATCATGTGAAAGGGTTCGAGGTTCTGACAAACGAGGCTATCAACTTCATCAGCACTTGCGTTGCGGCCACTGTCGCCGTAACCGTTTACTTCCTGCTGTAGGCTTGCCCTCTCAAATCGCGAGCAGTCATCTAGAATGCAACAAGCCCGTTGCACATTCTGACGGTGTCAATTGTTTGTTCTCGTTGCTACTTCAGAGCTTCGCCGAGTAGACTCCTGTCATCGCGTGTTGTCATGCCTTGATTTCACGTCCTGGCTCAGACTATCGAGATCGGTTGATCTGATAAGAGGCACGTTTGGATCAAGAGATAAGCCGCGTGTTCGAGGAACACGATGAACCTCAAATTTGCTTTACTCATCATCACTGTGGTCGCCACTTCCTCACTATTCGTGAATCAAACTGTCTATGCTCAATCCAATCAGGTTTCAAATAGCCTGAGCCTCTCCCACCTTAGCATCCAGCTCACCTATCCCTCTGAAGTTCTACCGGGCCAGTCGGTGACGGTGAATGTCGAAGCAAAAGCATTGGATAACTTCCAGTTAAACAGCTTCTTCATTCAGGTCTACCTTGCGGACCCAAACACTCTCCGCCAGTTGACGAGCACCACTGCAGCGGAGAATGTTTGGATGTACAGCGGAGATCAAATCAACAAAGATATTCAAGTGGCGGTTCCGCTCGACGCTCTCCGGACTTCCCTAATAGCACTCGTCTCTGAGAACGTGAGGACTACTTACTACTCCTATTCCTACTCGTACGACTGGATGGGCAATTACTCCTATCCATACCAATTCGCATCTCCTTCCTCTTACTCCAGAACCGTCTCGGATGATGCAGTAACTTCGCTCACATACATCAAGGCAGCAACACCAGAGTACACGGCCCTGCAATCCCAATATCAGCAGCTTCAGCAATCCTTGAACCAAACTCAGGGAAGCTTGAAGCAGACTCAAGCCCAAGACCAGAAACTCCAAGCGGATCTTCAAAATGCACAGAACACCATCACTCAGAAGAATTCGACCATTGCCGGTCTCAACCAGCAACTGGCATCGTTGCAGAACACGGTGACGCTCCTAGAAGCTATTTCAGCGATTCTTGTTGTGTTGATTGTATTGCTGGGCCTTTATTCCCGGCGCCGTAAGACCAATCAAGCGAAGGATGCTGGAGTAACGGAAAAAGAATCGGCCTGAGTGTGTAGCAAGCGTTGTCTCGGACGCTCAAGCGCGCGGTTGATACTGCGAACTATTACGCACGAGAAAACTCGCAGACCACGCGAGAAAGAGGATAGCAGAAGATTGCCACTGGGAAGGCAAACGAGTTTTGTTCGTATGGCCTTTCAGATGAGTTTCATGGAGTCAGCTTGTTTATGGCTTATGCAAGGCTCGGATGATTCATTTGGGAACGATGCAGATGAACTTGAGAGTTTCTGAGCCCGCTTGAAACTGGTGTCTTTTGCCTGGCGGGATTAGAATTGCGTCCCCTGATTGGATTCTTTCTTCTCCCTCCTCGTAACNNCCTTTCGCGCCCTCTTCGGTGACCGAAGCGTCCGCGATCATGCTCACGTTGACTTTGTGCAAGGTTAATCACAACGCGTCGGGGGTATCCAGAAAAATAAACGGTTCGATTTCAGGCTCGAATTTACGTGAATAAAGGCAGAAATCGAGTCGTTTTCGAAGTTGAAGTGGATTGACAATTGAGTCTGACCCTGAAAACTCGAATCAAGAATAAATTGTCTTGTAGTCCGCGTCGGTTCAGTGTTGCGTTCACGTGGACAAAGTTTGCACAACTCGCAAATCGTTTCGAATGTCTTTTATGGGAGCGACCTTGCTGTTGGGGAAAGGCGGCACATTAAATGAGGGATCGATTTATCGTCAACCGCAAAAGCCGTCGCCAAACAAAGTAATCTCGTCGCGCATTTTCCTGCGTCCGTAGAAGTTTACGACACGACGCTTCGTGATGGTAATCAGTCCGTCGGTGTGAATTTCACTTCAACACAAAAACTTCGAGTTGCCAAGGCTTTCATTGATGCCGCAGTTGATTATGTTGAAGGCGGTTGGCCCAATGACAAGAACCCGATTGACGTCGACTTCTTCAAGCTTGCCAAGTCACTAGATGGCGAAGGCTTCTCACATGTCACCGCCTTCGGAATGACCCGCCGCCCAAAGATTGACTCTTCTGAAGATGCCAACCTCAAATATCTCCTCGAAGCCGGGACCAAAACCGTCACACTCTTCGGTAAGTGTTGGGGATTCCAAGTCGAGAAGGTCCTAAGGACAACGCTCGACGAGAATCGAAAGATGGTTTACGATTCTGTCAAATTCCTGCGTTCACATAGACGAAAAGTAATCTTCGACGGCGAGCACTTCTTCGATGGGTTTAGAGCAGATCCTGACTACGCTCTCTCAATCTTGAGCGCTGCAGAAGACGCTGGGGCCTCAACGCTCGTTCTATGCGACACCAGAGGCGGGTCATTTCCTCCGGAAATCTACAAGGCTACGAGACAGGTAGTGGAACACGTTGGCACGCCCGTTGGAATGCATGCTCACAACGACCGCGGCATGGCCACTGCCAACACTCTCTTCGCCGTAATGGCTGGAGCGTCACATGTGCAAGGAACAATGAATGGGTTAGGTGAGCGAGTTGGTAACGCAGACCTGATCGAGGTGATCGCGAACCTACATCTCACAGGCGTGGAAACCAAAGTACAGAGCAACAAGTTGGCATCGTTGTCGCGCTTCACATACGAAATGAGCGGTCTTCCTGAAGACCAGTACAAACCATTCGTAGGAAAGCATGCATTCTCACACAAAGCAGGCGTCCATGGTGACGCCGTTCTGAAGGCAAAGAAAGCATACGAGTTCTTTGACCCAAGTGCATTCGGAAATTCGCGCGCAATCACCATCTCATCCCAAGCGGGCCGGTCAAGTCTGCTTCATGCCGCCAGGAAATTCGGATTTCATCTCAGGAAGAGTGACCGAAATGTCTCGGAACTTCTTCGGGAAGTAAAACGCCTCGAAGCTCAGGGCTGCAACCTTGAGTTTGCTGAGGCATCTATAGAACTGCTCTTCCAGCGCACCCTGAGCGGAAAGCCTGACCCATTCAAGGTCGTTGGGTGGAAGACCACCGTACGAAGTGAGGGTGGACNNTGGCGCTCGACCAAGGACTTCGTGTTGTGCTGCGAGAGAAGTTCGGTTCAAAATTCTCCGCAATGCTTGTCGGCTATAGAGTCAGAGAGATCGATTCAGAGGCTGGTACCGCCGCGAAAGTAGCTGTGTACGTGGATTTCTCTGACAAACACAGAACGTGGACAACCGTTGCCTCTTCAACGAA
>PMBQ01000114.1 GCA_003152955.1 Candidatus Bathyarchaeota archaeon | reverse complement strand
ATGCTGAGAGATCCGGCAATCAGCATGGAGTAGATTGCGAAACGTGATCTCCCAGCAAGAAGAGCCCCGAAATCTATCAGATAGAGCGCCAATGCTATGATGAGAATCGTGTTTCCTAGCAGCATATCCAACGCCTCACAAGTGCGAGATATGGATGCGTGAATGTTCAGGGTCTAGAAAATGATATTCTTTCTCGGTTGGCTCTATGCATAATGTCACGAGCGGCCGCGCGGCTATATAGAAGCGAATATGGCTAAATTCTATTTTCAAACTGTATATATCTAATCTCTTTCGACCCTACAGTAATCGAGCAAAATCCGCGTCCCAAGACCCTTGAGTTGGGGATAATCCAATTGAACATCTTAAAGTTCAGTCGAAGAGTCCAGACGTTAGCACCTGCCCTTGCTCTAGGCGCTCTATTGATTGTCACGATGATCTTCGAAAATGCGGCTCCACCAGCCATAGTTAGTTCAGTACCGGAAAATGGTGCTGATTGTTATTGCCATAAGGGCTTGGCCAGCATTCTCAGTGTTAACGGCACGGATGTGAGTAGTTACTATCCTAAGGTCAAGTCAGGTGCAAATTTCACCCTACTGATCAGAGCCCAGTTTGCTCCCCTTGATCCCTCGATGAAGATTTCCCCAGATGTGGGATTCGTGTCCGACGCAGCTGACAACGCGAAGTTCAAGTTTAGTCCTAATGATATCTTGGACAATTCGCCGCAGGATCAGGACCCAACGCCCAATGTAGTAGTTGCGCTCTTCACAATAACTGCCCCAAATGAGGCGGATTACTACTCATTGGAGGTGGAATATCACGGTGGTACCTCAACAATTACCGTACAGGTCGTATCGGATACGGCCGGGGCTTCCAAGAGCTTCGCCTCCATAACTAAAGTGTACAGCCCCCTGACATCTTCGTCTGGAGACATGGTGAAGATCAATGTACTCCTGCATAACAATCGCACGGCGCCCAGCACGCTCTTCGCCTATGCAACTAACAGTTCTACAAAGCAGGTTATCTTCTCCAAAGTGTATTCCGATAACCCCGTCGCACCGAACGGAACAATCACGCTCACTGGATTATTCAAGATGCCCAACGGCACTCTCACACTCATGATACACAGCGGACATGTGGAAGACGGGAAAGACGTTAACGACGACCGGTTCACAATCTCCATAATCCATTCGATCCCTCCTCCTCCGAGTGTCCCTTTGAGTGTTCTCGCGACAGAGTGGGCTCCTTGGATCGCCCTCATGGGCGCCACGTTGGGATCTGTTCCATTGATGGGAACATATGCGCGCAGGGGTAAGCGGATGTCTCCCAAAGCAGAAAAACTGAAACTGGCAGTTGTCGAATGTGCTCATTGTTCTCTATGCAAAACCGCGATGGGCGATCTAGAAAAGACCGCTCGCAACCACTTTGGCGATAAGGTCGCCCTCGCGCCGATCGTATACGCAGGAAATCAAGAGCCTGTAGATGTTGCATTCGTAATAGGCGCAATCAGAACTCCGGAAGACATTGAAGCTGCGAAAGAAGCAAGGGAGAGGGCGAAAACACTCGTAGCCTTTGGAGCGTGCTCGGCCTTCGGGATGTGGTCCCCCGACCACAGACGACGAGTCGATGCGAATTCACGCGGATTGCGCACACCAGGTCCCGCCGAAGGAATCTCAGAACCCGCCGATGCGATTAGGCCAGTTAGCGACTACGTTAAGGTCGATCTCAGTATCCCCGGCTGCCCCCCGCCAATGCAAGTTATTCTTGATTTCATTCTTACTGAATTCAAGAACACGGGCGGGGCTATTACGGAAAGAATTGATGGGGAGACCGCAGGAAGAGGCATTGAAAATGTCTAAGAAATCGTCAAAGAACTCAAACACAGTGACGAGGAGAGACTTTCTATTATCCTCCGCAGCGGCCGGCGCGCTTTTTCTAATAGGACCCACAGCCGATGCTCCCACACCCACCCAGAGACCCAGACACTCAATCCTTGTGAACCTATCCAATTGCATCGGCTGCATGCTATGCATTGCTGGATGCGAGGCATATCACAGAGAGTTCTACGGCCTAACTGCGAAAGGAACCGCGTACACAAAAGTTGCTGTGCTTGATGACGGAACCAAGGTGCCTCAGCTTTGCTTGCATTGTTTCGACAGCCCATGCACGAAAGTGTGCATCACCCACGCGATCACCCAGCTTGACTATGGGCCTGTTGTGTACGATCGGAACAAGTGCATCGGATGCCTACTCTGCGTGAATCAATGCCCGTTCGGGTCAATAACCTTCGATCCAGTCGAGAAGAAGATCTCGAAATGTGACATGTGCTCCAAGAGAATAGAGAACGGAATGCCGCCCAATTGCGTTCAGGTTTGTCCTACACAGACTAGGACCTTCGGATTGTACGAAGACAAACTGGCGGAGGGACTGAAACTTGCTGAACAAAAACAGGGCGTTCTCCTCTACCAAAGGGACACAAGCACACTCTACGCCCTCACGAACAAAGAGTTCGAGAAACTAGTGACCGCCACCGACGTCACGGTCATAAAGAAAGAATATCCCGCGGACTCCAGATGGGTGGCCGATCTGTTGAAGTATTCAAGGGTCGCGTGGATTCCCGTGACTCTTGGCGCTGCATTCTACGTTGCGAAATGGTCGAAAAATCAACCGGGCGGTGCCAAATGAAGATGAGTAAAACCTCTCCTCCACCGAAACAAAAGAAGTACGCGTTGTCGTCGTTTGAACTGAGGAAACCGGGCCTGCTGGAGCTC
>PMBQ01000193.1 GCA_003152955.1 Candidatus Bathyarchaeota archaeon | reverse complement strand
GGAAGATGTCCAAGGCTCTAACGCTCCACCCTAAGGCATACCTGACGTCCAAAAGAAACGTCAAGGCGGGTCTAGTAGCGCGAACGAAGATTCTGCATGTTCTCGAAAAAGGCAGAAACAGCGCGAGCAATATCGCGAGAGAGGCTACGCTTTCCTATGACTGCGTGGCATACCATCTGAAAGCAATGAAGAAGGATCGCCTAGTTGACAAGGAGCCGAAGAAACGACCATTCACCTGGGGTCCGACACCTTTCGGCCAGCAAAAACTCCCTACTTAGTAATCAATTGGGTCATGGAGGGTCAAAGCTTACGGCGGCGTTTACAGAAGGCCAAATGTTTTCCACAAGTACACTAATTACCAGCGTTACCCTAAGCTCTTCTGACGAATTCCAATTCAAGCGATGAGCAATGCAGACCGAGGTCCAATACTATCAAGAACCTAAAGTCAACAAACCTGTAATGGTTTGTGGACTCCCAGGCATCGGTTCAGTGGCTTGGTTAGCAGTTAACCATCTCCAGAAAGAACTTGACGCTGAGCTTTTCGCGGAGGTCTTTTCTCCCATGTTCTCACCAAAGGTCTGGCTGACTGATGATGGCGTGGTGAAATTGATGAAGGGAGAATTCTACTTCTGGAAGAATAACGGAAGCGGGACAGATCTCTTGTTGTTCAGTGCAAACGAACAACCATATTCGCCTGAAGGCCAGTATGCGTTAGCCGACGTAGTGCTAGAATTGGCGCAGAAGTTTCAGGTACGACGAGTCATCACAATGGGTGGAATGGCGACGGAGAATCTGACCGAGCCACCCAGGGTTTACGTAGGCGGAACCGAAGAGAGCCTAGTGAAAGAAGTGGAAGAGTACGGAGCAGTGAAGCTTGCAGGCGGAGCCATAACTGGAACGAACGGGCTGATCTTCGGCCTAGCTAAACCGCGGAACATACCTGCAATCTGTCTACTCGCGGAGACTCCGGGATACCTATCATTAGATGCGAGCGCGGCGAAGGCGGCATTACAGTTATCGTCAAAGCTGCTCAACATTTCACTCGATCTACAAGCTTTGGACAAGCAGGCCAAAGAAAATGCCGAGGCAGTTCAAAAGGCCAAAGATCTATCGCGGGGTGCTTTTCCACGCGAAGGGAGGAAGGGAGAAAGAGATCTTTCGTACGTTAGCTAAGCGTTTGCCACAGGGTTCTTCTTGAAGGTCATTTGCAGCCAATGTGGTAAGATTCTTGATCTAATGTCCGCACGGACGTTCGCGGTCGACGAATAAGGCACTAACTACATACCACTTCTGCTCCGATGAGCACGTGGAGGAATTCGCTCGAAGAAAAGGCATGTCTTTAGGCAAGAATTAACTTCTAACAAACGTCATAATCACTGGCGTCAAGTTAAGCTGGACTCGAGATGTCTGTAACTGAAGACCTGAAGTCCGCTTCAACCATATTTGGCGCTTTGGGGAACCCAGTTAGACTACGTATCCTACTGATGCTGATGAATAGCACTAAACCTCTGCACATTACAGCGGTTGCAACCAACCTGAAAATGGACTATGGCGGCGTCTACAGACATGTCGAAGTTCTGCGAGATGCCAACCTCATTCAAGTCTACGATGTTGGCAGGTCACGAGTCCTTTCACCATTGAATGGTGAACTCATCAAAGACTTCATTGCAAAAGCGAAAAGCTTCAGTCAGAAGCAATGACGTCACAGCAATACGAGCATGAAGTTATCACTTTCTTACAAGGTTGTGATAGTAGAAAGATTAAGTAGTTGTCACACATTGGGCGCATTTTTGTGGTCCGATTGGCGGAGGGCTTGTGTGCCGGAACAAACGTAAGCTTGACACGTGCAACTGCTTGCGGCCGTTTAGCCGTTCTCTCGGCTTTGACAATTCCCGCTACTATTGAAACGACTGTTCAGATGATCAACGGGTTCGCCAATGGATAATCGCGAACTGCAGCACGACACTCAGCAGGTTCGAAACAAGTCATGATCGTCGTTTTGGCGGGCGGAATTGGAGCAGCAAGATTTCTCGCAGGACTAGTACGCGTAGTACCGCAGAATCAAATCACCATAATCGGAAACGTCGGTGATGATGTGGAAATTCATGGCCTTCACATCTCCCCGGACTTGGACATCGTTCTTTACACCTTGGCCCGGGTTGTGAATCCAAATAAAGGATGGGGCTTTCGAGGAGACACCTTCGAATGCCAAAATATGCTAGGACAATACGGTCGTGAAACCTGGTTCAATCTTGGTGATAGAGATCTAGCCACGCACATCTACCGAACCGAACAACTGCGTAAAGGAAGGCTGCTTTCTGAAGTAACTCAAAATCTAGCTCGGCATTTTGGACTCCGAGTCAGACTATTACCTGCAACTGACGACCCGTTCCAGACCTATGTAGCTACGAATAACGGGCGGATGCACTTTGAGGAGTACATGGTCAAGAGGCGAACGAGACCGAAAGTTCATCGAGTCACTTTCGAAGGCGCGAGGTCAGCAACGCCAGCGGAGAACGTTATCGAATCCATTCGAGGCGCAAAGGGCGTGATCATCTCGCCGAGTAATCCGATTGTAAGCATAGGCGCCATCTTGGGGGTATCTGGAATCAGATCTGCACTTCAAGAAACAGAGGCAAAGATTGTGGGAATAAGTCCCATATTGGCTGGTAAGACAGTGAAAGGTCCAGCGGACAAATTGATGAAAGGGCTGGGATTGAAGTCCAGCGCGCTGGGCGTAGCGGAGTACTATAGGGATTTCTTGGACACGCTGATAATTGACCGGGTCGACAAGAAACTGGGGCCTGAAATTGAGAGGCTTGGAATCAAACCTGTTGTGACCAATACGCTCATGAGAAAAATGACAGATAAGATAAGGTTGGCAAGAATCGCTATAAGTGAATTGCAGTGACAAAGAGGCATTCTGCCAAGCTTGAACGAGTACACGCGATCGTTCCAATAAAAACCATCAAGGAATCAAAGACCCGGCTCTCAGCGCTCCCTCCCCAAGACAGGG
>PMBQ01000157.1 GCA_003152955.1 Candidatus Bathyarchaeota archaeon | reverse complement strand
ATTACAGGGTGCAAAAAACGTGCAGATGTTTCGTCGGCTTGTCATGTTTCTTGTAGTCCTGTTTTTGATTCTTACTGCGAATGGCTCTGCTGTTATGAGCGAAGAACCTAACGTCGGCATCCTACGCATAGATGGTTTTCGAGTTCCGAGAGAAGTGGCTCCGAACAGTGTCTACTCAGTTGTGATCGATGTTTTGTATGCACTTCACCAACGGCCTAACAATGCAACTATACGTGCCGTCATCTACGAAGGTGATGTCAACTTCAGTAATCCACTTTGGCAGAGTGAGCCCGTGACGGTCACGAGTGGTGGTGACAAAATATGGAACGTTAGTCTACATTCTCCCGCGATGGAAGGGGATTACAAAATCACCGCTTGGGCCTATTTCCTCGATGAAGGAGCTTGGAGATTCTTCAATAATTCGATCAATGGTCCGAGTTTCAGCCAGACCACTCTTAAAATCGCGAAGACGGCAAACCTTGACGTCGCGCTGGGGGCTGCCGGCGTTCCGGTAAGGATTGGGAATTTGACATTAGCGACTTCAGCCAATGGTGACGCGCGGATTATGCTATTTGTGGGCAATACGTATGTTGTGTCCGTTGCTCCTACGCTTGAATTTCAGAATTCGACCAGGATAGTTTTCAATAGTTGGAATGATGGCAACAGCGAGCCACAGAAGAGTGTCGTACTCGACGGTGATGTCAAGCTTGTTGGGTCGTACAAAATTCAGTACCTCCTTCAGGTAAATTCACCTGTTTCGTCGTACCTAGAGTGGTTCGATCCAGGTTCTAGCGCGAATTTGCAGAGTCCGAGTTCTGTTCCAATGAACTGGCCCCTCGGTGCCCTCGGGTTCAAGTACAATTTCGTGGGATGGACCGGAGATGTCAATTCGCGTCTGTCGCAACTCAATGTAACTATGAATGGCCCTAAAACTGTTGAAGCAAATTTCTCGCCAGACTATGGCCCGCTGATAGTGCTGGGAATTCTTTCGGCAGGAATGGCTGGCTCGGTCATTCTTTTGTTCAATCGAGGCCGAGCGATCACACCAGATCTCGAAAATGAAACGATCTCAACAGAGAATTCGAGCACTCTTCGGTGTGACGCGTGTGGAGAAGCTGTTGAGGAGGAATGGACCCACTGCAACCGTTGCGGAGCCGATTTGGAGACCTCTAAGCTCAACTAGGCGCTCGGTGAAGCGCGGATGTGAAGAGTGAACCATTGCAACCGAGATGTCAGAGTAAACGACATTCGGGTTCAGAGCGCCCTTGAGTTCTTATGCTGACGATCTCTTGCAAGCAAAACTATACCTATGAAAAGAAGAATCAGAACCATCGCGACGGCGATAGCGCCGCCGGTTCCGCCGGTCGCATATTGGACGTGACTCGTTGAGGTCGAAAGGACCAACACTAAATGGGTTGTTTGAGCGCTCCAGGTTTCAGTGTAAGTATATAGGGATACTTGATCATAACAAATCTGCGGCGTGCCTGTACAGCTTACTGTAGAAGTCGAATAGTCCAGCAGGATCTCCTGATTGACAGCGGTGAAGATAGAGGAAGTTGAGAAGGTGGAAGTGACGTTCTGTGGAACTGTGATGTAGATGAGTGAGCCAAGACTGATGACCCCAACGAGAATCATTAGCGCTGGAATTAAGGGCCGTTTCATATTTCTCCGCTATTGCTAAGGGTGACAAACATATTGAGTTTAGCTGAAAACTGCAGGGCAAGCGTGAATCTGTCTTTAGGTTTGCGAACCATCACGCGTTTTGCATGTCATAAATATCCGCGATGCACCACACTTCAAGTGGGCAGTCTTGGCGNNTCTTTGGTTCCCTATTGATCCTGATCTTGCTTGCGAGAACGATTGAGGTCTTTAGCCGTTCGGGGAGAGTGTTTATCGAGATCGGCCTGTTTTCTGATAAGCTGTGCTATCTCGGGAGTTTTGAGATGATTGTCTGTCCTGATTATCTGCCGCCATATGAGGTGTTTCTCACCGTTCTCGCGATAATGCTCGCAGTTTCTCTTTGGGCTATTCGGAGAAAGTGACGACAATCAGCTTAGCCTCTAATCCTTGTGGGCGAGTTGCATAGCACGGCAACCGCGATCTGGGGTCTGAAGGAGCAATCCTGTAGGAGGATTCTCTATTTGCTTGTCAAAGGCTGATGGAATCAAATGTGACTGCCTGCAACTTCGGGTTCACGTAGTTCATTAGCGGAACATGGTGAAACACTAATATACCTAAGATGATACATCAGTGTATCGTGTTCTGACATGCCACTTGATCAATACGTTACTGACGTTTTTCCCAAGAGTGACCTACCTAGCGCAAATCTCAATCGACCGACTTCCACTCTCAGCCTGGCCGAAGAGGCTCTGAATCGCGAAAAGACGCAAGCGGAGATTCAAAACGTCGTGGCAACCGCTGATCTCAGCCAACACTTGGACTTGGAAGTCATCTTGCAAGTGACGCCCGGAGCCAGATACGCTCCACAGAGGTTTCCAGGCCTTATTTATCGGCTGAAGAAACCGAAAACGACAATACTCCTATTCAAAACGGGCAAAATGGTCTGCACGGGCGCAAAATCGTCCAAATCCGCCAAGACAGCCATAGCACAAGTCATCAGTGATCTGACAGGTAACGGAATAATCATCATCGCGAGACCAGCTGGAGATATTGAAAACATTGTAGCCTCAGCCGATCTCCACGGTATTATCGATCTGGAAAATGTCGCTGTACAACTGTACCGAACCATGTACGAACCCGAACAGTTCCCCGCCGTCATCTACCGGATGATTGAACCAAAAGTCGTGCTCCTCATCTTCGCGAACGGAAAGATAGTCTGCACAGGAGCCAAGAAAGAAGCTGATGTCTATTTCGCAATAGAGTAGTTGCGAGACACACTCCAACTTAACCGGCTGATTACAAGCAATGATTCCGACCGAGAAAACTCAACTGCGCTCTTGACTGAAGCCCCAATAATCCAGCGGTGAGCGAGCGTGTGCTACCGCCATCAATACCACCACGCCATGCCCCTCGGCGTAATGCTATGCGTACTGTGCGGACAAAAGAAGACCAAGAATTCATCCTAGGGAATCCATGTCCTTCACAGGACAACGACTCCTCGACAAACCGCATCGCGGTTTCAGAGCCTAGTATTCAAAAAACTGCTATTGCCGCTACTCCATGAACTGGGGACACCAGCTTGGCACGACACTCCACGGTGGCATTGAGCTTGGGGCTGGGGCAACTCAAGATTATGCGGCCGAATGAGCAAACTGATTACTGAAAGTATTCCTCAAAAGGACCCTGCCGATTTTTGACCCACCATGCATGTCTCCGACTACGGCGAGAGGAAATTGACGGCGGATGTGGACAGAGCGTGGCTCGTGGACTCATCATACAATGCAGGACAGGTCGCTCTTAGTCTCATTAGAGCAAGCGATCTTGAACCGATACGCTGGATAGACTCCGACTTTCAACCTTACTATATAAGCGAGAAAGAACAGCCAAGTGAACCCATCAAGAAACTGAATCTATTCACTCAGAAAGAGTCCACGCTTCACAAGGTGAATTATGTCGGGAAACCTCCGAAGAATATCAATTCATGGGAGCTGGAAATCGATCCAGCCTTGAGCTACATTTACGACAAAGAGCTTCGATTCGGTGCCCTCCATCGCTTCGAAGACAATTCTTGGATTCCAGAACTCTCACTCAATGACGAAGAGTTTTCCAGATTCGAGGGATTATTCGGAGATATCCGAGAGAAGGACCCGCTGAAGTATTCCCTGGTGAAGGAGGCTTATACGTACACGAACCAACCTGTTCCACTGGTCAAGCGAGAGAAGCTTGGTCTTCCTGAGGGATCTGAAGAAGATTACTATAATGCCTTTCTATTGAGTCGCATCGTGAATCTGCCTGTCTCAAGAACGTATAGGAATCGCACGGTGTCCGATTGGATTCGTTCGATGCTCAACACATACTATCGTGCACACAACATACTAATCCCAAACCCTGAAGAGCTCAAACTTGGAGATACGAGAAAATACGTAACAGGAGCCCTAACGATCACACCGGAGTCAGGCACTTACTTCAATATGCATGTCCTCGACTTCGAATCACTCTACCCGGGCTGTATCGACGTATTCAACCTATCATACGAGACCATACGTTGCAATCATCCTGAATGCCAAACCAACATCGTTCCCAGCTTAGACTACAATATCTGCACAAAACGCCGCGGAGCCTACTCCGCACTCACGGGAGCACTACGCGATCTTCGAATACGCTTGTTCAAACCGCTAGCCAAGTCCAGTCTATCGGAGGAGGATAAGAACATGAGAGCGGCCTCTCAAATCCTCAAGTTGTTTCTAGTCTCATGTTACGGTGTAACTATTCGAATACATGGCTTGGCAAGTCCCCTACTGGGTGAAGCGATTACAGCCTACGGCCGATATGTTTTGCAGTCCACCTGGGACATGGCCAAGAGCAACGGCCTCAAACCCAGGTATGGCGACACTGATTCCGTCTTTTTAGACAACCCATCTGAGCAAGATGTGAACGAGTTCATCCGTTCGGTTGAGGACCGGTTCAAGCTTGAATTGGCACCTGACCGCGTTTACTCAGTCTGCGTCCTCAGTTCAGCCAAGAAAGCCTACTTTGGCATTCCCCCAAGCGGAGAGCCAGAGATCAAAGGACTGTCGATCGCAAAATCCAACTCACCCCTGTTATTCCAACGAACCTTCCAGAATTGTCTCACCCGGCTTTCAGAAGGACGACGATCTCCCACCGCTATTGAGCTGGCTAAGCAGCG
>PMBQ01000230.1 GCA_003152955.1 Candidatus Bathyarchaeota archaeon | reverse complement strand
TACGGGCAGTATCGCCTTTGATTGGTTCCACCGCGAGTTTTGCCGGGATATGTCCATCGATGACTATTACCAGAACTATATTCCTGCGGTGCTGGCGGACTTTTTCAAGCAGCCTGACCTTGACCAGATGGATGCTGAATTACCCACATATACTCCGTTCTTGCAGGGCTCCCGTTATTCCTCTGAGAGACTGACTGCAGGCTTCAGCGGACTCTCCATGGAGACCACCAGGGAAAAAATGTTACTGGGCCTGGTGAAGGGGAATACCCTGTATACCGGTAATCACTTGAAAGAGCTTGGCAAGATGATTCGCTTGAATAGGACCGCGCATCTTACGGGAGGCGGAGCAAAGATCTCCGGGATTAAAGCTGCCAAGCAGCGCTGGCAGGGAGATTTCAATTACGAAATTGTCGAGCAATCCAGCCTTTTAGGGGCAGTAAAGCTGGGTCAAGGTTACTTGAAAGGCGAATTCTCCCGTTGGATCTAGCGAGGTAACAAATGAAGAAGAGCCTTCACGGTATCTTTGCTCCACTCAGCACGCCTTTCATTGACGGCGAGGTGGCTACTGAGCAGTTGATATCTAATGTCCGGCGATATGGAGAAACAAAACTCACGGGATTGTTTGTTTTGGGTAGTAACGGAGAAAACCCTGCTCTTGATGAGCAGGAAAGGCTCAAGGTTTTCGAGACTGTAGTGAAATCACGCCCGGAAAATCAAACCATCATTGCCGGGACTAGTTTCGAATCGACTCAATTAGCGATCCGCTTTGCCCGAATATTGGCTGGCATGGGCGCCGACTATATTTCGGTGCTAACGCCGTCTTATTACAAGAAAGCGCTTACCGACGAAGCCCAGCTCGGGCACTTCCAAAGGATCGCGGATGCCCTCACAGTTCCCGTCTTGATCTACAACGTGCCTGGACACACCGGGATCACGTTGTCCACCAAGGTGGTCGAGACTCTCTCGCGACATCCCAATATTGCCGCAATGAAGGACGGCGCCCCTGGCATGTTCTCACATTACCTGCAATTTGCAGGCGATGAATTTGCGGTCATTTCTGGAACCATCGATTCCCTGTTGCCGGCAATGATGATCGGCGCCGTTGGTGGCGTCATTTCACTGGCCAACCCATTTCCTGAGGCCTGCTGCGCGCTGTATACGCTCTTTGAGAAAGGTGAACTGTCTCGGGCAAGAGATCTTTATCGCCGATTGCTGAGCCTAAACCGATCCGTGTCTGGAACCTATGCAGTCGCCGGCGTGAAAGCAGCAATGGAACTGAACGGCTTTTATGGCGGCGAGCCGCGTTTGCCATTATTGCCGATGAACATTGAACAAAGGCGGCGCCTGGCTCAAGCCGTGGAAGAATCGGGAGTCCTCTCACTTTCCGCCGCGTCGGCCTGATTGTTCATGCGTTGTTTTGGGATGAAAAAATGAGGTGGGGATGCGAGTACATGCGCTGGTGAGCCAGAGAACCTAAGTGAGACCACCTAGTTGGCGGCCGGTTCCGAGTTCCGCCAAGTTCTTCGCTGAAAGTAGAATCCACCATTGCTGCAATTGTTTGGCGATCCCCAGATGTTCTACAGCAAATGTACAGCAAACCCGAGAGAAAGAGTGGAAGCTGTAGACAAGAATCGGCGTTTTGGCCCAAAATCTGGGGTAGCGAAGACTGCAAGGGCCTGCATATATGGCATGGAGACGGAGCCGGCCGCCTCTTAATCAGCGCAGGGCATCATGCTTTGCGTAGAAAGCACACGCCGGGAAGAACGCCCTAAAACATCATGCCCTAAGCGCGACTATTCATACAGCAGAGCGCGCCTCGTTCAGTCAGCTACGCTTGCTCCGTTCCCCTTGCGGTTTCGCTTCCTCATTCCGTTCATTTCATTCGTCAAATCGCTCCACGCTTCGGCAACGCTCCGCGGCGCTACGCCTACCTACGCTCGGTCGGGCTACGCCTCGCGCACTGCGACTTCCAAACAGTTTAGCCTTGTCAAGCATATTCTAAATTACCTGAACAATCGGGAGAAGACGGCAAGTGGGTGCCGAGAAGCTTAGATTCTCGCATAGTGATATACTCCACGTACCCACTCATACAATTCTAATTCGGTGCGGCAGAGTGTCCCAATGCCTTTCGGACATCATACGGTGCATCCAATAGTGATTAGGCGGTTCGCATCATCAGTAGTCAGCCTGCTGTAAGAGGGACAATATCAACTTCCTGATAACGCATGTGAGGAGCGCATCCATGTCCAGTCAAACGGAGAATGAGCATCTCTTGAGCGATATAAATTCCTACTTGGGGGGGGTCAGATGTATTAAGCAGTTATGAACCTGATCCACAAATCGCCAGATTGCTAATACAACGTTGGGGAATAGCAGCAGTAGTGACGGGCTTTGGAAGAGTAATTGAAGAAATTGGCAAAATCACATACAGTACGGCGGGAATGATTGGAGCAGAGGAAATGGGGGATCGAATGATTGCTTCTAGGGCTATGGGTCTTATGAGTTACATGTTTGATCTTGTCAAGGCATTTGGTAGTGAAGCAAGTTCATGGCTGACATACATAATCAAGAACATCCCAGACGAAGATGTTCGTGCATTGGCAGCTTATATGTTGGCTACAGATCAGTTTGTTAATCCTGATTATCGCAATGTGCTGATTGAATCTTATGATAATTCAGAAGGAACGGGTTGCCGCATGGCGCTTGCTCTAGCGCTTTTTATGTGTGGGGAACGTAAATATCTTAGACAGTATTTAAGTAAAGGTGTGTTTTGTTCTCCTGATTACTATAATCAACTTGAGAACAGTCTCAAAAGGAACCGTCCAGAACTAGGCCAATCCGAGAGAGAGATGGCGATTGTATTAATGCTAGTGGTTCCGGAGACTCAGGGTATTCCCTCGGCGCATTCAGGCTTAATAGGCATCTTGTCACTCGACATAGGAACTAACGGACTGGCTTGGAGAAATCGTCCTACATTGGATTGGAAGAGGAAACTATAACATGTTACGAGGTGAACGAAGACAAGTTTTGTAGAGCGCAAGACCGAAGAAGGAGGAAACAGTTATGCACACTTCTACAGAACCAGAATGGCATCCATGGCTCAAGCTGTTCACCATAATGTCCATACCCGTCGGACTGATTTGCTTAATACCTGGTTGCTCCTTTCTTTCCGATTCCGACTATATGCTCGACGGAATCGGATTGCTCGTGTTAGGAGTTGCCGTTATCGCTGCCGGAATCAACACGCTACGTGCCACAGATTACTTTAGACGGTGGAATAGCGGCGTCTCACAGCGAGATAAGTTGATAGCCTACATTGCAATCTACCTCGGTGTCAATATGACCATCGCTCTCTTCTTCGTTGCACCATTTATGAGATTCATTACAGACGCAGTGGGCGGTGGTCTCGGAGTTAATAGGCGCGCTTGAATTCCGAAATGCAATCATTTTCGGTGGCGCTGGAAGGCCGACACATGGCGGTCTAACACGGACCTGAACTTGACTCGCGTTGCACTCCGCTTTGCCCCACCCCACACGAGTAGCTGAGGCTTGCTGATGGCTGGACGTGAGTCGCCTTTCCTGTTTCGGGTGCAATTTGTCTGCAATTGCCGTAGATGTTAATGGAACATGCGGCTACAAACCCTGGTGGACAGCCGTCTTTCATCACAGGAGGAGAAAATTCAGAGCTCAAGTTCAGAAGTTCTCCGCACCATTTCTATTAACCGCAGTACAGTAGTAAACACACACTCGAGCTTCAACACAAGGTTCGATAGCGTATTTGAGTTAGAGAAATTAGCAAGAGACGGTTACACCGACGCGGTGGAAGCTCTTCACTCAGCCTTAACTGAATTAAGGAACGAGAGCGATTCACGAATACGCGTTGAAATTGTAGACGCTTTGGCTAGCACTAAGCAAATCAGTGCTTTTGCGGGACTATTTACTGCACTTAACGATGAAGCTCCTGCGGTCAGTCAGAAAGCGCTCCTTAAGGCAGCCTATCTTGCGACGGACTTGAACGAACAGGATCAGAAATTCCAAGACTTCGCCAAGAACGAAGCACTACGAATGATTGAAATCGCGAAAAATGATGATCGCCCNNAATAGAAAATCGTAATGCAGTAAGGTCGAACCGCCTTTCCTCTTCAGGTTGCAACCCCTGTACTACGCCCTAGAAAATAGATACGCCATATACATATTTGCAGTAGAAAATAGCCCGCTGTAGGTATTTTTAGACGCCGAAGAGCCTATATAGGCTTTCGGCTGGCTCTCTTAATCAGTGGGTTCAGCGTTCAAGTCCCTGGTCGGTCACCTAAATATAGGGGATATGCGGTCAATAACCCCCAGTTATTGTGCACAAAGAGCCCTTTCGAANNGCTACCTTACAGCTACCGGAATAGTCTAAGCCATATGTCGGCACTTGGTGGGTGCATCCACTTTTCCCTATGGTCAGCATGGATTAAAGGACCAGTCGAAGGGCACAGCTCCTCATTGAGGCTGCTCTTACTGAACAGGATGTAGATTTAACACTCCCGATTTGAAAGGGTGAGCGGGGGCAGGGCATGCTGATCGAAGTCGAAGCAATCCAACATGTCGCTCGCGCTGGCGTCGCGCTCTGTTAATGGTTCCAGGCCGAAGATCGTCTCAGCGAAGCTCAGAAGGCTGACGTGAGAATGGAGCGTGTGGGATACGTATCCTGTTCTGGCATAGGGGCTCACGACGATGCAGGGTACGCGGAAGCCGTACCTGAACGGGGTGCCGTCGGTCCAAGATTCGACCGTCGGGGGCTCAACATGATNNTCCCAAACGAGGAAGAGGGCGGTTGATGACCACTGCGCGCCCGTCATGACGGCGTTCAGGACGCGCACTGCATAGTTCTCTCCAATGCATAAGCTGGACGGAGGGTGCCCGCTCTTGAGATCCGACTCGTGCAAGAATCCGGAATTGAG
>PMBQ01000103.1 GCA_003152955.1 Candidatus Bathyarchaeota archaeon | reverse complement strand
GCGGGATCGCCCTTCATTGTGACAATGAACCGTACATGGGGTGAAGAGTGTCCGTTATGGTGCCGTGCCTCGGTCATAAACGTGAGGACTTTGCGCTGATTGCGGAAGCTGGCCTCTTCGAGTTCCTCGAGGACGATAGTACCGCCGGCTCCCTGATCGAGGAGACCACGTCGCGGCGCGGGGTTCACGTCGGCGCCACTCCTATCGTGGCCCAACAGGATCGATTCCAGTTCACGGTCGTCCACCACAGAGAGGTTGATGGAGAGGAACGGACCGTTGTTGCCGAAGGTCTTGCCGCTGATGTAGATATCTTTGGCGACGGCGCCCTTGCCGACTCCGGACTCGCCGACGATCAGCACATCGCGGCGGTTCTTTGCGAGCGACGAGATTTGCTTTATAAGCTGGTCGACTGCCTTGCTTTTCCCAACGATCGGGTACTCGAAATGCGGGCGGGCTTTCTTCTCTTCAGCGGTTCTTTGTTCTTTATGATCCATAAATCCCCCTTCGACGCTGGTGCATATCTCGTGCTACCGAGATTGTGAATGATGGTGTTGCTGGTGTTCCGGCACGGCGAACAATCTCCCCATGAGTGTGTGCCGGTTGAAGAAACTTTCGACAACCATAGTGTCCAGTGTATCGCGCCAGCGTGTAATGCCGGCAGGGCGCGTTGACAGTTCTTGTTCGTAGAACTCCCCTTTGATGCTTGAAATGAATCGCAGGCGGAGTGAAAGGTAGACCGCGATCAGCACGAGGGCGACGTTCGATGCATATCGTCCGGTGGAGAAGATATCGGAGAGTGCCTTCCATTCCACCGCATTAATGGCGCCCCAGCCATGGAGCACTTCCATACTGCAGAAGACCAGCCAGAGGAACATGATCTTCTCGATATATGCCCCCTGAGGGGGATCCTTCATATAGAGATAGCCGAAGAAGAGCAGTGTGAATATGATCCCTGCGACGGACATCTGGATCATGTAGACCATGAGCGGTTTGTTTGCCAGGGTCGCAAAATTATCGCCGACAACGTATGGAAAGATCTGAGCGACGCGCCGTTCTCTTGCTTCTGGCTGTAGCGTTGCTACAGTGTCTTTGCCATCATAGACGTACAATTGAATTGTTTCCGCAAGTTCTTCTATTGATGGTTCGCGCCCATTTGTAGTAGATAATTGTCGATAAACTGAATCAACCGTCTTCCAATCCCGCATATCTTGTGAATGGTACGCGTGCATCGGATCGCTGAGAAAAGGATTGAAGTAAACAACGAAGAGCCCGCCGACAACAAGAAGCGTCACGCCATACTTTGCGACAATCTTGAAGTCGCGAAAAAGGACATCGATCGTAAGGTATCCTATGCTGAATGTCAGAAAGAATGCATACGCACCATAGGCCGTGAACTGGTCATAGAGGTGCTTCGCGAATCGTTCGTTGGGGAAAAGAGAAGGAGTGATGAACGAACCGATCATTCCAAGAAATGCTGTGCCGAAAACAAGGGAAAAATTGATAAAGATAACCTTGTTCTTTGTACTTGTTTCGCGCCGTGCAATCGCCACGGTGATAAGGAAACTGAGCGCCTCCAAAGCGATCAAGGCAAAGAGAGACGCGCTCATTTCATCGTGATGCAGCACCTGGAGGAGCACAAAAAAGACTGCCATGATGGCGATCCAGATGCGGAGTATGTTCTTGCCTTGGGTTGTCATTGCCTTTGTAGCTGTCTCAACTCTCTGCAATATAAATATGGGTAGGCATCAAGTCAAGCGAATTTACGCAAAAAACTATCCCAATGGCTAATCTGTGAGATACATCACAATCAAAAATAGGGCCAAAAAGGCATGTTTGCCAAATTCGATGGAAATGGGCAAAAAAGGCTTGACAGTAGTGTGCCATGAGTGTATATTGTTTGTGCATGTGGACGATATTCTGCAGAGCCGTTCTCAGGCGGCGCTCAGAAGTCGGTAGCAAGCTTTCCTCTCGTTCCTTCGTTCTCCAAAAAAAACATAGACGCATTCGGCCTGGCACATTGATGTACCTAATCCACAAGGGCATTGATGAAACCAACGAAAGAACCGGGACCAACTGCATTCGTCACCGAGATCCTGCTTACACACCTGTACATCATATAATCAAAGGAGTCATCATGAGCCGCCATGCTCGCAAGTTCCGCTCTTTGGTTTTGGCAGTCGCTGGCATATTGGCCATCAACTGGGCAATCGCCTATTCAAGTGGTTCGCCAACGACATTGAATCCCCCGCGACCAAAGACCAGCGGTTCACCAACAACATTAAATCCCCCTCGACCATAGAGAGTACCTGCGCTTTAGGATGAGTGGTTACTCTTTGCAATGCTCACAGAGACTCATCTGCGTTTTCCGACTACTCAGAACGCAGATGTTGGCAACAAGAGATGTCCGTAACAAGCGAGATACAGCGAGGCTCGACTTGCAGATTGATGGAGAATCTTTGGAGAGGATTCGTGTGTGGAATAGATCTCCATGCTGCTGAAGCGTATCGTGATTCATCTTCTTTTGTTAGTTCTCACCTTTGTAACGACGTTGTTCGCTGGAGTCCAGTGGCTCAATCTCAATCCGTACGAGATGGTCAATATCTGGCGCGGGCTTCCGTATGCGATTGCGGTCTGCAGTATCCTCTTATCTCATGAGCTGGGTCATTACATTGCAGCACGGTGTCACAGGATTGATGCAACGCTTCCATTCTTTCTCCCCTTTCCTTCCTTTCTAGTCGGAGGCATTTTCCCTTTCGGCACCTTGGGTGCACTGATTCGAATCAACTCTCGAATAGGTTCGAGAAAAGCCCTGTTCGACGTAGGTGCATCGGGTCCGATAGCCGGGTTCGTGACAAGTTTGGTGTTCCTGATATGCGGCTTCGCTGCTTTGCCACCGATTGAATACCTGTATGCTATCCATCCGGAATATGCACAGATGGCCTCTCTCCCCAAAGGAGGCCTCACTTTTGGAACGCCACTGATTTTTTCTCTTGTGGGGAAATTGGTTACTGGGAGAGGAGATTTCATACCCCCTATGAACGAGGTATACCACTATCCGTTTCTTTGTGCAGGATGGTTTGGGCTCTTTGTTACCGCCATGAATCTCATACCTGTTGGCCAATTGGATGGCGGACACATAGCAGTCGCCGTCTTAGGAACCAAGTCAAACAAAATCGGAAAAGTCTCGTTGGTTTTGCTTTCACTACTAGGTATCCTCGGATTCGTCCCACTGGTTGGACTAGAGTCTGGCTTCGGCTGGCCCGGATGGCTCGTTTGGGCATTGGTCTTATCTCTATTCTTACGAAGATCGGGAACCAGAGCATCAGACACCTTCGACTCATCCCAGATCGGTTCTGGGAGGAAAGCAACTGCGCTTGTGTGCTTGCTTGTTTTTCTGCTTTCCTTTTCGATTGCTCCATTCGTGATCGATTTTTAGTTACACTCACGAACGAGAGTTGCTATCTGTGAAGAAGCCGAGACTTTGCCCTTAAGGGTATGGTCCAACGAATGAAAAGGGGTGCCAGTGCAAAAGCAGCAACCAAAATGCCTGGATAGATCCAAGAGAAAAATGACTTCGTTGCATCATCGGTGGGAAAGTCGATGGGATCATCATCTCCGATGAGAATGAACGATGCCCAATAGTAGGGGTTTGTCACTCCATCATCGATCAACTCTTTCTTTGCCGCCTGGAGCGCTTTGCTCTTTCGATCTCCATCCCTCAGATGCTTGTAGAATGATCGCATCATTGTTTCTGTGCACGCATCATCAACATCCCATAATGATCCGAGCACGCTAGCCGCACCAGCGATGAGAAAGGACTTCACATAATCGGTTCCCGAATAGAACTCAGGCTGCATCGCCGTTCTGCAGCTACTAAGGACAACAAGTTGTGCACCTGTTTTCATTTTTAGAACGTCGTAGACTCTTAGGGAGGCTGAAAGACCATTTCTATCTCCCGATGACAAGAGGATCGATCCTGATTTCTTTGCCCCGCCGCGTATTTGAGAGTGAGATGCGATATGAATCACTGCACACACCTCAGCGAAATGCAAAA
>PMBQ01000006.1 GCA_003152955.1 Candidatus Bathyarchaeota archaeon | reverse complement strand
ACATAGTCCTCTTCAAGTGCCAGCGTTTTTGAATCGAAAGAGCGTACAAGGGACATCTCGCTAAGTGCCAATGGATAACTATCCATCGATATCACTGACGAATCGCGATTACAAGCACAATCTCCACCACTGCAGTCACAGTCGTCTTCTCCTGTCAAGTGGTATGTCGCGGGGTCTCGATCAAATATTACTTGGGGTGTGACCAGATTTGGTTTTGGCATAGTGTATAACCCCAACTCAAGCACGTAATCGGGTCAAGATAATTTGCTGATCACACCAGAACAGCAGATTATCATGCTGATTAGTTTGTTGCTCTTGCCAACGGCTGCGCAAATACAGCAGCCATTTTTCAGCGTCTGGCGGAGAAAGTTTTTTGATTCTCGTGGCAAGTTTTGACAGCGCATGCCCGATAGAAAAGGGGCCGAAAAGACGTCGTTGGTTGATTAATGGAAATCCCGCAGCGTATTTAGCAAAAGCTGCTTCAAGGTCGTGGCGGGCGAAGGCGAAATCTCCAATTACGCGATACATCAGTCCATATTGCACAGGGAAAGGGCTATCTCCCGTTTGGAATTCTTCAAGAATGCCTACATATTCTGAAATTCTGTTCTCTCGACCACTATCAAGATCAAATTCTGCTTCGCCTACTAGACTTTCAATTGCATAGAGCTTGTCGCCGACTTCTTGACTAAGCTTAGAGGCCTGATGGATTAGATCACGTGCCCGACTGCGAAACGAGTCGCCATTTTGCGTGTCCCCAATTCGCCAACAAATTCTAGCCATTCGACAATATATGCTGGGCCATTCACTCCTCAATTGATATTTGCGAGCAATTTCCCCGCTTTTCTCAACCGCCTGGAGAGAATCCTTGAGTAGTGCTACATCAAGACTAGGTTCATTATCTGATTCCGCCTTATACCATTGTGTCCATCCCAATTCAGAATAGGCTCTGCAAAACTGAAGATAATCATCAGGATCCTTTAGACGCCTAAGGGCGCGCTGGAGAAGGGCGATAGACCTTTCGTAAAAACCTTGCTCTCTTGCAAGAATAGCCAAGGTAATCTCTCCTTGTCCCACCTCTCGCTTGCGCTCTATCCCTGACCAGACATCTACGGCCAGCTGGCAGTAACTCTCCGCCTTATTGTAATCTCCTTGCAATCCATATACATACCCCATGTTATTGTATGTGGAAGCAATGAGCACTTGATTGCTTACCTTTTCTTTGCCTGTTAACTCTTCGTCGAATTCACTGGCCTTTTTACAGCTTAGTGCGTAGTGTTTTTCTGATTGATCCAATTGATAGAGCAGCCTGTAAATGTACCCCAGCTGGTTTTCCACTCTAGCAATTGAATCCATATCCACAATTCTTCTCCGACATTCGAGTTGGTGATTCAATGCTTGCTCAAAATTGCCCAGTATGGTTTCAATGATGCCTAGCAAATTATAGACGCTTGATATGTTGTCCGGAGTGCTGTCGTGTAGCAATTTGAAACACAAATCTCTAGATTCCTCATACTTGCCCGTGCCCATTTTCGACCTTGTGTAATGATAATCATAAGTATATTGCTGGGCTGGAGTAAATTCTGAGCGATATTCTTTCACAACGTCTGCAAGCCGTAAAGAAAAGTCATACCTTCTCTCATCATGTAATTGTTTAGATATATCCTGCCAATTGCCGAAAGCAGTGGCGACGTCGGCATATAGAGCATGGTAAATCCACTTTTCAACAACAACCTCCCGCTCACGCTCCAGGCGTTCCAGTTCAACAAAAACTACAGAGTCGGCATCGCCTCCTGGTATTTCGCCCACGAGCTTACTGCGTTGTTCAGAGAGTTGCCTGACCTGTTCTCCGAAGAGTTCAGCTGCAATTCTGCTATCTCGGCGCCTCCGGCCTTTATCTGGGTCCGTGTTCTCCCATACATACACCCGGATCAAGCGTTCCATCTCGTCATGCAGGACAATCTGCGATTCTCCGGGCAGGATTTTCACAAAAGCGCATGTCTGGGCACTCTCAAACAGATTCTGGGCCTCATTGCTTGTCAAGCCCAGTAACCTAGAGATCATCGTCACATTCAATGGGTAGACACGCGACATGCTGAGAGTTAGTCGATCCATCTGGTAATGTACTTTTTCAATCTCGCGCACTAACTGACGCTCGAACTCTGTGCGTTTTTCCTCCTTAAGGCGATCTGGCAACGCCGCAAATTCCTCTGGAGTGGTTTGGGTAATCCACTCAAGCGGAACAGCACGTGCAAAGTAGTCTGTAGCCAAGTCAATCAAGATCGGACGTCCCTTTGTCAACAACACTAGCATCTGCGCCAATTCTGGCCTTAAGGAAACGTGCAACTGATCTGCTTTCTGCCTAAGGTATTCCAGACTGTCTTCTTGACTCAGCGGCTCTAGATCAAGGAATCGGGCGTCCTGCTCAAACTTGGAATACAATAGATCGCTTAGATCAAAGTCTTCGTGTCTGCGGCCAGCCAACAGGCAAAGCACATTTTCCAATTGAAGTACGAGGGCAATGATTTGACTCCAGGAATCCTGTCCTAGTTTCTCGCAAGTGTCAAAAAACAAGACTATACGCTGGTGATTGGCCAAACTGTTGAAAGAGTCGACGATCTCTTTTCGGATTTGTTCTCTTTGACGAACCAAAGCTGCCGGGCTAACATCAGCCCCTTCCATTTTGCGTAAATCTTGCAGTGCGCTCAGGATAACCTCCTCCTGTAATCCCACCTCTTGCGCTATGCTAAGATTTACGTTTTCTGTAGTTTGAAGAGAAGGGTCATCAAAATCAATAATGTTAGTGACTAGCAAGCTCAGACTGTCTTTTGAGGAAGTCTTTTGGAGGAATCGCAACTTAGGTGTCCAGGCAATATCTATCTCTTCCTAATCGGAAGGCAAAACTTGAGGTAGCTTTTCTGCCCTCTTGAGTGATGCTTTCGTGATCAAGTGCATGGGTAACGAGTAATATTCTTCTATCTTATCGCCAAAATATGCAAACATTGCCAGGCGCATAGCAGCGCGACCTAGTGCATATGGTCCAGTGGCAACCGTAGCGGCCCACGGATCGTCGTCTGACGACAATAATTGAAAATCTTTTGAGTAGAAATCAAAGCCGTAGACTAGTATGTCAGTACGTCTTTCGTTCTTTAAGGCGCGCGCAACACTTCTTGCTGATTCGCCAGAAGTCGCCCAAATGGCTCGAATGACAGGATGGTCAGCGAGAAGTTGGGGAAGTTCATTAACGTGGCCAAACTCAGCTACCAAAACAATATCTGGGTAGTTCTGCAGATGTTCACGTAGAAAACTCATGCGCTTTTCTGACAAGACTGCTCCTGACGTCCCAATAGCAACGATTTCTCCCTGAGAGTTTATATCTTCAGCCAACTTCCGAAGTAAGAGGCCAGTACCCCTGTCGTTGTCTTGCCAAATTCGCGTTGTAATGCCATCAGAAATTTGCAGGTAATTCTCGATAGCTAATATTTTTATGCCTTTTCGCTTCGCACGGTCTATGCCGGCTAAAAGTTTTTCGTTCGAACCCAAGCCAATGATAATAGCGTTTGGCTGTTCTGCCACGACACTATCCAAATCGGATATCATCTTATCGATATCGGATTGAGCATCCTTTGTAACCAGCCTTGCCCCTAGTTCAAGGGCCATGCTTTGCACTCCCCTGACCAGCTCTTTTGAAAATCCCGTGTCTGTTTCCTCTTGCACAAGGGCTATGCTAGCTGTCCTGCGCTTAACAGTCTCATGCAAATATCTGTCACGCACCTTTTGGAGCAGACGCGTCTTGCCAATTCCTCCGCCCCCTTGAATGTGCAATATACGTCTCGTGCCCCACTCTCCGGCCAGTTCGGAAATAAGGGAAAGTTCATCGCTTCGGCCTATGAATGGTATTTGTTCAGCCATGGTTGTTTCCTCTTGACACAAACTGCAATGAGACTTTCGATCGCCGCTCGAGAGAAGATTCCTTGCTCGTTGTGACTGTTCTAAAAAACAGTGAGCGCGAATCGGGCGAAATTCTGTCCTGCTTTGACGATGGCCAAGTCATCATCTTATCTCAAAACGGCCAACCAGCTGGGGCTCGTTGGCAAACGGATGTGTAGAACGGGTCGGACACCATTGAACAGAAAAGCCTGCTCTACGTGCTTCCCCGCTTGCGCGGTTGGCAACAATTAGGAGTGCATGCCAGTGACCCAGTAAGACCGATCTTCAGATGCGTAATACTAAGAATCAGGCGATCGCGGTTTGGAGTCTGTGATTAGTATAGCAAAAGCGTCACTCTTTTTCATGCTTTGTAGGGAACGTAGAACATGACGACTGATTTGAAAGCCCGAAGGCGCACACGCGAATTCATCAAGTCCAAGCATTACTTTGGTTCAAAGAAGCGATCCAAGTACCGTCTTAAATCCTCGTACGACTTCTTAGAATATTCATCCTCGCGTAGGTAGTAGTTAACTGTGAAGCGAAATTCCCAGTCATCTTCAATGGCTTGGCTGAGAGCATTCTGTTCTTCTCGTCTGTTTTCAGATACTAGTTTCCACATACCTAGGGCCTTGGGAAGGTCGATGTCAAAGAATCTTCTTCTAGCGATATGTCGCCCGTTTGGTTCCAAGATAATATTAGCATGTTGCTGAAGTGACTGAAAAAGGAACTCTATTGTCCATCTCTCTGGCATCTGAACTTTGGGTCCCTGCAAACGCTCTGCGTATACATCTTGAGCATGCTGGCATAATCTATGAAACTCGTCTGACATTAGGTGTTGTAAGCGGATAGCCAATAATCGTCGCGTAATATTGTCCTGCAGAAAACGGCCGTTTCTCTCAAGCAAACGACTAGTAGTCAATTCATCGGCCAAATGATATGCATCATCACTTGCTAGAGCTGCTCCTTGATCTGTCATAATACGACTTATGAGAGAGTCGTCAAGATAGCGAAAAACACACAGTTTTTCAATCAAGGCGCCAAATTTCGTCCCGCTCTGGGGAACCTCTTCGTAAATTTCATCGGCCACATCCCGCACAATTGTTCTCCAGACCTTTTTTTCGAAATACCTGAGAAAATCATCTGGGGAAATCCTCTGTTCCCGATACATTTCCAACGCTTTTNNTTTCTAGTTGCGTCTTGTATTACGTCATAAGTGAAAGGCGAAAGACAAAGCTTATGCACGGGAATGTCTTTTACCTCAGTACGCGCTATATATCGCCCGGCGATAATTACACGAAAACCATACAGCCGATCTGAGAGCGCGGCGTTCAGGGTTCTCTTGACATCTGGAACAAACTCTTCGGTTAATTGCTTTAGAATCAGGGGCGAGCTCTTTTTATCCAGATCTATCAGCAGGACCAAACCATTAGGAGAGGAATCTAAAGATTGCCACCATTTCTTTAAGACAGCAACTAGACGAATTCCTGGTGGAAGTTCAGGGTTTAGTGAAAACGAAATCTTAAGGTCGTCTACCAACTTGTTTGTCAAGTCAGCCAGCGTGTCGTCCTTATCTACTAGAGTGTAAGCGCAATTGCAGCCTATTTCTACAAAACGCTCTTTCAGTTGTCGTAGCAGATCCGTTTTTCCATAGCCACCTGGCGCATCTAGGAAATAATATTTTGGAGCAAATGAAGAAAGGATGTCTACTATTTCATCCGTACGATTGGTAAAGGGAAGATGGGGATCCGATGTTGCTGGCGCAGATGCAGAGAGGATAGGCGGATTTTCACTGGGGTCGCCGGCCTTGTGTCGACGCTGGGCGACTATAGGGGGCGCTTCTACCTTTTCCAGATATGTCTTCTGATCCTGCACTAATCGGGAGGCAGAACCAAATTTTGCAAGGATCTCAAACGCAAAGGCGCTAGCATGACGCGATGCTGTTTCCTGGCAACCGCGAGCGTCCGCATCCGGCTTGTCTTCAATCAGGTCAGATATGCCGCGCACGACGAGTGCCTCGAGCTTTGAGTAGGCATGTGTCGCTTTCAGAAAACCGTAGCCCTCCATCTCTACAGCCAGCGCGTCATTGTAAGATGATCGTATCAACCTGTAGGCTGCCGCCTGGGTTGATACAACCACCTTTTCACCTGCCGCAATCGGGCCGACATGGACTTTGGGGATGCGCTGCGGCTTAGCGCCTTTGATACGCTGCACCCAATCGACTTTGTGAGCCTCGGCAATGGCACGCTGTTCCATACGATGTGTCGCCTGGCCGACCTCTGGTCGAGTTAGAAAATCTGTCTCAGCCTTGCCGGATTCATAACCGTATACCTTGGTGGCTGCGACGACGTCGCCAATCTGGACATCCTTGATGCCGCCCGCAACCCCGACAAACATGACAACCTCAGGCTTAAAGTAGGCAATAGCCCGTTCGGTTTTCAGCGCTGCGTTGGGGTCGCCTGCACCGATTTCCGCGATGCCTACTTTCCAAGATTGCCCTTCGGCGACAAAAAGCCCTCGCTCGTACACGTCGCCTTCAGGATGCGTTTCCTCATGTAGTTTATCGAGGTGCGCGCACACAGACATGTACTCGATACGCAAGGCCGTTAGGATGACCGCATGGCGTGGTTCGTCTGGATGTCGTGACTGACTTTCATACATACGCGAATCCTTCTGCGACATTCAAAATGTCAGTTTGTGTCCACCCGCAGTAGGATGGGTAAGACTCATTGTAAGGTCTGCATCGAGTGGATACGCATTCTCAAGACATGTCCGCGGTGAAATGGCTATGAATGCATATGCTATCTTCTCCTGCTTACATTGTCAACTTGCTGAAAATTACGATTCGCGCCAGAAGTTATTCTCGTGGCAAAGTCATGCCTATGTCTGCAAATGCACTTTTGAGGGCACTACGAGCAGGTATTCCTTGCAAAGCATACGTGTTTACGGACGAGGCCAATTTGTCAGACGGATTACCCTCTTGCAGTCGAGCTTCTAATAAAGCTAACATGTTATGACTCCCCTCATTCCAAAGGCTCAAGGAATCCAATCCGATTTTGGCCCGCTCGAATTCTTTCTGAGCAACCTTACGAGCGTTGTCTCTTTTAACCTGTCCCTGATCCATCCACCATAATTCAGTATCCAGACCGTATCTCATTGCGGAGTAACGGTTCTGTCGGACTAATCCCAAATCCAAGAGTCTCTCTTCCGACTTTTGGGACCATTCTAGCCGGCCTAAGTAAAATGCCATAGCTGCAATGTCCTCGTTCAATGATGGTTGAACTGACAATGGTCTGAACTCTACAACCGCTCGATGCGCGACTGAGTTGAACTTTATACGTGCATCTAGCCAATATATACCCAACCCAACCGCAAAAGCTGCTGCTGCGCTTTCGGGGTGCAGAATGAAAGGATATGATGAAACACGATCGAAATAATCCCTCAAATCTACAAAATATGCATCCGGCATTCCTACTCTTTGAGGTGATCTTTCTAAAATTTCCGCCGGGGATCGGACATCATGGCTAATTTCCCACGCTATCATTCGCAAATCTGACAGCTCCGTGTCCTTTCCGTTCAAGAATCGTGCATTTCCACACACGGAACACAAAACGGGAGATATCATAAGGGCCCTATTGAGCTTGTCAATTGCGTCATCAAAGTTCTTGCAGTCCACAATGAACTGCACAGCGTTTGTTAGAGCAATGATATCTGCACCTTTGACGTCTACGAGTTGTGATCCTCCAATTTTCGTATCCGGCGAACCAAGAGGAAACCGTTTGTACCTATCGTGGAAATTAGGCACCGTCACATACTTTGACGTTGTAGTTCTTTCTATTTTGTCAACATCCACAAACGGGTTAGCGCCACAACGCAGCAGAATCAATCCCTTGTCCGAAGCAGCAGATACTAGCGCATCCTCGATTTTCTGAAGATTAGAGTGATACTCTTCCCACCCAATGGCCCGTAAGTCCGGTGGAGGGGTTGGCGTTCTGTATTCGAGCTGGGCAGCTCCGAGTTCATAATCGTAAAGTTTCTCATCTCCCCCATACAATTCATGCGCCTTTGCAATCACGGAGTCTCTCTGGGATTCAGATGCTGGTTCAAACTCAGATGTTAACAGAGAGCACTCGACCTCGATGCCTGCATGAAAGGCCGGCTCAGGCCTTTCATATGATGGAGCACAGCCTAGTATTTCGTTGGCGGTCTCCCAAAACAATGTATAAGTTCTTTTCTCGGCTTCTCTGCATTTGCTATCATTCCAGTAATTGGCGATGCTTTCACGGTCAACTGGATCGGCTCTCATTGTGGTCTCCTAAGAGTCAGAGATATGGGGCTGGGGCGATTATTGGTGATTTGTGTAACCTGCAGATCAAATGATGATAGTCTTGGAAAGCTCGATTAAGTAGAGCCAATTGCCTCCGTAGGACCATAGATTTTTGGATAAAGTCACAACGTGATTTATAGCAAATACGACTTGTCTTCTACTAGGTACGAGTAAACACCTGCGTATACTTATTAAAGCGCGAAATAGGCAGATCTGCAAATTGCGGTGCTGGCTACCTAAGCCGTGAAAGCCGCCGTTAGTCAATGGGTGGCGGAAGACGATAACTCAACAGTTCATCGAGCGTCCAAACATGGTCAGTGAGTCCGGCCGCCATGGCGGGTGTTCGAAGTTGCCATTTGCGGCCATGTGAATCGGCATAGGCCACTTCAACTTTCAAGGCACTGTGTGGTCGCACGAAGTTGAAGACGGCATCTTCGAGCTCGATCTGTCGTTGCAAGAAAGATTTCTTTTTGGAATGTGACAAGGTTTTACGCACCAGCCGCCCATTGCTCTGCCGCGAGGTGAGGTTGTCACGTTCCACATAGGCCGTGTTGATTTGGGAACCACACCCATCAGCTTTCAAGATTTCAACGATATCGGCTTCTGTGCCAAGGATGATGCGCCGCCGAACTTCGATGACGCGTCCGCCTTCGCGCTGTTTATCAACCTGACCGTAACACAACTGCGGGTCGAGCACGCACTTCGGTTCCTTGCGTGGGCGGCCGGGACCACGTTTCGCAGGTGGTGGTTCCGGTGTGCTGTAATTGGCAATCAACGCCGCCAAGTAAGCGGGCAGCTTGTCACTGGTGAACAAGGGCGCGTAACCATCGGTTCGGGCCTTGAAATCAGCCAAAAACGCGATTGCCTCGGCCTCACTGCGCTCGTGGCTGAGATGACTGACGACCCGCAAGCGACTCGGGAGGGCAATCGCGCGCCACACCCACATATCCCCTTGATCGGGTGGATCAGTGGGTCGCAAGTGCTCTTGCTTTTTTTAACAAAGGTCCACAGTTCATCGACCTGCGCCTGTGTCACATGCAAATCATGAATGACGGCGTGACTCACCTGGGCCGCATGTTGACCGGCCAAATCGACCCAGTGCAAAATGGTGTCGTGTGGATGATGCGTTCGCCGCTCGACAGCCCGAAGACTATTGCGCTCCATCAACCAGGCCAACGCATCCGTGATCATCTGATGATCGCTGCGCAAAGTCTCAAAAAAGGTGCCCTTATCAGCACTGAAAGTTCGCCCACAGGTCGTGCAGTAGTAACGCTGTTCGCGATAGCTAAAGACTTTGATGTTGCCGGCCCGAACTCGACCAAACTCGCGACAAGATGCATTGTCACACCATTGTTGTTCAAGGTTCATGGCGTATCACCTCCCGACATCACTTATGATACGCCCAATGGCTTTCACGGCTTAGGTAGCCAATTTCCGAATTTCACGGCTTAGGTAGCCAGCACCCAAATTGCTTACGCCGCCCTAAAGTACAAGATATCACCTTCGCTGATTCTATATTCCTTTCCCTCTAATCGTATTAACCCTTCCATTTTCAGCGTATCAACACTTCCAGCTCTGATTAAATCATTCCAGCGAAATACTTCAGCCTTTACAAACTGTGACTCCAGGTCTGAATGCACTTTACCTGCCGCTTGAGGGGCAGTCGTCCCATTAGGGACAGCCCAGGCCTTTAACCCAAGTTCACCGAACGTATAGTATGTTAGAATGTCTAGCACTCGATAACTTTCTATGAGTACATTAGATAGGCTAACATGCGCCATTCCCAGTGCTTCTCGAAAAGACTGTGCCTCTTCGCTTTCGAACGCCGTCAATTCGTTTTCTAAACGAGCGCACACTGTCACATATTTGGTTGATAGACTTTGAGCGATGCTTACTAGCGCGTTATCAAGGGCTTGGTTAGGATTGACAGCCCACTCTTCCCCGACATTAGCAACAATGAGCATAGGTTTAATTGTTAGTAAATCCAAGGGCTCAATCTTTGCCAAATCCTCCAAGATGGATGGGGGTGCGTTTTTGGCATATTGACCTGTGTTTAACCAGCGATCAAGTTCTTTAAGGACTTCCATCTCTTTCAGCGCTGATTTGTCGTGAACGTGTACACGGCGCCTTGTCTTTTCGATGCGCCTTGCTACTATGTTTAAGTCCGAAAGCGCAAGCTCCGTTCTTAAAATATCATAGTCACGCAGTGGATCTATTGTTGGGTAAACATGCGGAATGTTTGCATCATCGAACAAGCGTAAAACAATACACATGACATCGACTTGCCGTAATTCACTTAAAAACTGGTTCCCTAGACCTTCTCCCTGACTTGCCTTCTCAACCAAACCTGGAACATCTACGAAACTTATTTTTGCAGGCACTATGCTTTTGGGGTGAATCACACTAGCAATTGCACCTAGCCGCTCATCGGGAAGATCCACCATAGCTACATTAGGAACAGTAGTCGAGAAAGGAAAACTGGCAGCCAACGCATTGGAATGTGACAATGCGTTGAAGAGGGTTGTCTTTCCGGAATTGGGAAGNNATCATCTGAGCTTGGATGTCTGTGCGAAATCTGAACGCTCAAATCCTTCGAGTTTCAAAGTGTTGTCACATCACTATGCTCATAAGCTCAGATAGACAAAGGTGTACTGAAGTCCATACGGCTGGCCTAGGAAAGTGTACTGGACTTGCGCATTTGCAGTACAAAGTGATCAGCAAGAAGATGATAGATTCTAATTGACATTTGATTGTAACCCATCCTCAGTCAGATTGCCTGCCTAACTGCCTAACTATCCTAAATCCTATGAACATTTCGCGTGCAGACGGAAAACTGCCTAGGCGTAGGGTCGCACGTGCTCCCATTCGATCATTACACCAAGCCCCTCCTCTGATAATGCGCATATTGTCTCCCTCGAGTTCATTACTGCCATATTCGTCGTATCGAGGCGGATATTCACCGATAGGATCGCTGTCCCATGTGGTGGAACACCATTCCCATACATTCCCTGTCATATCATACACACCAAAGGGGCTTATCCCTTGGCTAAAGATTCCTACTGGTGACGTTCTTCCGACGTAGGTACCTTCCCAACAATTCAGTTTACTCGGAACAAATTCGTTTCCCCATGGATACAGATTGCTTGTAGTACCTCTCGCTGCGATTTCCCATTCGACTTCCGTTGGCAATCGTATAGGCACTTCACTCTCCAATGACAACCATTTGCAGTATGCCACTGCCTCAAA
>PMBQ01000061.1 GCA_003152955.1 Candidatus Bathyarchaeota archaeon | reverse complement strand
AGTCTTCGCATACATGGTCTTGGTGCTGGGAAGGCCCATGAGCCTTTTCCCCTAAGAGAAAAACGTGTGTGCTCCTCTCTCGACAAATTCATCCGATCTTTAGGAAGTAGTACGTTGTTCTTTACCATTCGCTCGATGCGACTGAGGAAAAGTCGTTCATTTGTTGCCTAGGCCGTGCAGAATCTTCTCGGCACCATTGGGGATAATGCTGGTTTTCCCGGACAGATAACCCCAACCATCGAGTAAAGGCGCCCAATTTCTTAGTTCATCCAACATCAGTTAAGAAAGGGACACACCATGTCACGCACTGCAAATCGTCTCCGCTCAATCGTGATAACAGTCATTGCCGTAGCTGCAACGAATCTCGCGATCTCCTACGCGAGCGGTGTGCCCACCATTCCGGAAGCGCCTCGTCCTAAGAGCGGAGTGCCCACGATCCCTGAAGCACCTCGCCCGAAGAGCGGAGTACCAACAATTCCAGAAGCTCCTCGCCCAAAGAGTGGAGTACCGACCATTCCTGAAGCCCCACGTCCTTAGCACGGCAAAGTACACTTTGCTAAACGAGCCATCTTCGAGGTGGCTCGTTTTGTTTTGGTGGGCATTCAACTGGTGGTTTTGTCGTTCAGAACTAGTATATTGCTTGTACGAAAGATTCAGTTGTTACCCCTGCTTAGCCGGTATCCCCGCTCAGAGATATGAATGTCGCTAACATCCGGTCAATCGCGCTTCATGGTGGCCTATTCTTGCTCACGTTTCTTACAACGGCTCTAGCTGGCGTTCAATGGCTTAACAAGGACTTCCTCGAACTAACCAATTTCACATTGGGAGTCCCTTACGCCGTTCTCCTTCTGCTGATGCTCGCCTCACATGAGTTCGGCCACTACATCGCAGCACGACTCCACCAGGTCGACTCGACCTTGCCGTACTTCCTACCTTTTCCCCCGTTTGGTTTCTTTGTTCCTTTCGGCACTCTCGGCGCTGTCATTAAGGTAAGGTCGGCAATCCCCTCTCGGAAGGCAACATTTGACATAGGTGCATCGGGCCCCATTGCGGGTTTCGTGGTTAGCGTTGTGATCCTGATTATTGGATTCAGGACTCTACCTCCAATCGAGTACCTTTACTCGATACATCCAGAGTACGCACAACTCTCAGCTATCCCACAGGAGGGCTTGACTTTTGGGCGAACCATCATGTTTAGCCTTATCGCTAACGCGATTTCACCCACAGGAGCCTTCATCCCCCCGATGAATGAAATCTATCACTACCCCTTCCTTTGTGTCGGCTGGTTTGGGATGTTCGTGACAGCCTTAAACCTCATTCCTATCGGTCAACTCGATGGAGGGCACATAACATTCGCAATGTTTGGGAACACGCATCATCGAATTGGCCAGGTCTCTCTTGTTGCCCTCATTGTCCTCGGCACATTGGGGTTTCTTCCTCTGATCGGTTGGCACACCACAATTGGATGGACGGGCTGGCTCTTCTGGGCGCTTGTTCTAGCCGTGTTCCTCCGCAGAGCACTCCATAGCAGGCCCCCATTAGAAGACATGACACCGCTTGATCCGCCTCGTGTGGTCCTTGGCTGGGTGTGCATCGCCATCTTCCTCGTCTCCTTTTCCCTCGTCCCCTTCACGCTCGAGATGCCATAGATGGCGAATTGTCTGACGGCATTTCCTGGAGAGCATCTACATTCCTCCATGCAGAATTGGGAAACGATACCGATGAGGAGCTGCGATGCAGGATTGCGATACCAATGAGGTAAAATGAAAAAGAACAGGATCGCCCCTCGATCGATGCTTCTCTTGTTCTATTTCTGTCTGGCTATCCCGCTCGCGCCAGCCGCTTCTCCGATTCCCCGAGATTCCACGGCGCAAGGAGAGTTGCCACATTGGTTTCCTGATAGTGCAATATTCCCTCGCCGAGTTGCAGATGGACAAACACCGCAATTGTCGCTCAGCAAGGACTTCGATTCAAAACGAATCATCGGCAGTATCGGTGGCTTGCAGCGATTCTTCCAGACTTCACTCGGAGGATTCCCGCTGCAGATCGGGATCGGTGCAACTGTTTACGGGAATTTCATAAGAAAGCCTGACGTGCTTGATGTAGTTACGGTCGACTTCTTTGTGGACCTTCCGATTGATATAGAAATATCTGAGCGGTTGATACTCAGGACTGGGTGGGGACATTACAGCGCGCACTTGGCGGACGACGGCATCGAAGCGCTGCACCTCCATTCCATTAACTATGCAAAGGACTATGTGCCTCTTGTTGCGGCCTACAAAATCCCCCAGATCGGAGGGTTTGCGTACGGAGGGTTTCGGTTCGACTATTATACTATCCCGGAGGTGGGCAAGCATTGGGTTGTACAGCTCGGCAGTGAATTTGGGAACATTCGCGCTTCGGACAATTTCACATTGTACGGCGCTATCGATCTCAAGTCTCGTCAGGAGATCTCGTGGGCAACGACGCGTAGCTTTCAGGTGGGATTACGAATGTTGACGACAGGATCTCGGGCCGTGCGATTCGCGTACACATACCGGACCGGGGCTGAAGAGCGAGGACAATTCTACACTGAACAAGCGACCGTCAGCTTGTTGGGCGTATTCCTTGATTTCTAAGATGGATGGTAGGCACAAAATCGACGGATTTGTACGGTGTCAGTTCATCGGTCGCTAAAGAGAAGAACAAGGAACCCACTTTACTCCCCCCAATTAAGTCAGCCTAAATATGTCGAGGCATTCTCACCTCCGCATCCCAGTTTCTGTCCACCTGTCCCTATTCAAAATTCCATCCAGCCGATTACCACTTTGAATCATGCGTCAACACACCGAACGGTGCGATGACGCGCTTGGGGCGCGTGTCTAAGTGCGGGTAAGGGATCCTACTCTCTTGCGGATAACGACGAAGGTTTCGCGCGGTTCGCAAAAAGTGAAAGTGAGAGCGAGGTAATGCTCGAGGGGTCAACCTGTCTGAGGGCGCAAATCGCAAAGGGGAGCAACGGGATGCTGCCCTTCCTTCACACGGTAAAGTGTGGGGCGCCTCGGCTTAGCGCGTCCGCCGAGACGAACTGTTGACAAACTCT
>PMBQ01000420.1 GCA_003152955.1 Candidatus Bathyarchaeota archaeon | reverse complement strand
CGCCGGTTTCCGAAGTACGCTGGTGTCACTGCAGCTGTTGTTGGTGCTTCAGCGTTAGGTCTAGATTATCTTTTGCAACCGAAATCTTCTACACCGAGCCACGTGTCGGTTTCTTCAACTCAGGCGAATAGTCCGACATCAACTACTTCTGTGAGTACCTGTTTTTCTCATATCAGAGGCAGGTCCCTAACATGGCAGGGAAAGACAACTTCCTGACAGGCGCCTAACGTGTTGACTCTGCCAGAGAGCATCTTCTCCGAGTTTGATGAAAAACCGTCTTATCAATTTTAGCGAGAAATCCGTAAATATTGTAGCTCGGCGCAATTCGGAGGGTCAGCATGATCGTGAAGAACAGGAGAAAAGAGAAACGCGACAGGCGTCGCAGGGTTCACTGGTTGGATGCTATCGGATATGGCGCGCTCCTAGGATTCATACTTACGGTCGGATATTTGGTGGCTCCCACGTTGCAGTTCGGATTGCAGAATCAAACAAGCTCGCAAGGGTCTCGGGTAGCGAGGGCTGTCATAATTGACCAGTTAAGCAGTGTACAGCCTGGAAGCGACCTGATTGCTTGGACAGTTAGAATGCTACAGCAACGTGGAATCGCCGTTGATGTATTTCTGCCAGGCGATGTGACTGTGGCATTCTACGCCAGCTTAGCGGCGCGGGGATTCGGCTTAATCATTCTGCGGGTTCACACAGGTTTAGGTAACCCGAGCAGCCCAATCGGACTGTTCACGAGTGAAGCTTACGACCCGAACTGGTACGTGCTGGAACAGGCGAATGGTTTGGTGGGGAGTGCTCAAACTGAACCTGGAACACCAGTAGTCTTCGCGGTGACTCCGAAATTCATACGTCAAAGCATGCAGGGCAACTTCAAGGGAGCCATCATCATCCTAGGCGGGTGTTACGGACTTCAAGGCGGGGACCTCGCGCAAGCCTTCGTGAGCAAAGGTGCAGGAGTCGTGGTCGGCTGGACTGGGCTGGTTGACCTATCGCACAGTGACATTGCGCTGAAGCAGTTGCTGCAAGGTTTCATCGTCAATGGGAAGAGCATACGTGAAGCGGTTCAGGACACGATGCAAACCGTCGGGGCGGATCCAACCTACAACAGTGTACTTAGTTACTATCCGTTCGACCAGGGCAGCATCAAACTCGCGGTCATCACGCCAGCGTGGATTTCCAAGGACTGGAACTGAGACCACGCCCTGAACGGATCGCAGGGCAAAAGCGCATTTGAGAGCGCTCCCCGAAACGGTTTGCAGCGTGCCTGGCTATTGTGATGGTTTTGAATGCTTAGGAGCTTAGTGCACTAAACCTTCAGGCTCCTAGTTCATGCCCTTTTGCCAGACTTGGAAAAAAAGATATGCGCTAAGGGTCAGGTCGAATCAGGCTCTGAACGCTTCTTCACAACGATTGTGCCCAAGACAATTATGGCCAGCGCTGAGATCAATAATAGCCACGGCAGCAAAACTGTGAACCTGTCGACACCAAGCATTTCACCTCCAACAGCGATAGGCAGAGGAAGCGGTCGGTACGGCGCTGTCGTGATCGGGTTGGTGATCGGGGTGGTGGTCAAGGTGGTGATCGGGGTGGTGGTCAAGGTGGTGATCGGAGTCGTGGTCAAGGTGGTGACGACGTTGCAGGTCGGGCCGTTTACGTTATTGGTATCTAATGTAACCGCTCCAGTTTGCGCTAGAGCTCCACCGTTCAAGGTTGCGCCAGTGTTCAGGGTGATGCTCGCATACGCGAGGATATTCCCTGTCAACACAGTGTTTGTACCGAGAGTCGCGGAGCTGCCCACCTGCCACCACACGTCACATGGGTCGCCACCCACAACATTGGAGTTGGGTGAGGTAGTGAGCGTGCTCCCTGCCCTGAAAATCCAGACGCCTGACCCAGTGAGGGTGAGTGTTCCCGACAACGAAAAGGAACTACTGGCACAGTAGACACCCGGCCCGAGAGGAGAGATTAGGGTTAGATCCTGAGAACCGTAGTTGTGATCGCAAGTCTGGGCGAGATCGTTAAATGCAGTGGTATCCGCAGCCTGAGCCAAACCCGCGTTCGCATCATTGTCATGTATCGCGCCTGGAGGACCGACGATACCTGGAGGAAAGCCAGTAGTACTAGTACCTGGGCTGACACCCAGATTCCCAGACACGTGGGTCGCGCCGGTATTGGTCACTGTCGAGCCAGCCAGAACAGAGTAACTTCCCGCAGCCCCCAATGTTGGCGAGGTCGCTGCTGAGACATCGTTGACCGCGAGATTGTTGACCGCGATTGTAAATATTGTAAGAAACAAAAGAGCTGAAATAAGAATCGGTCCGCTGTCTTTCTTATTCCCAACTACTCTTCTATTATTAATCATCTTTTGATTCATCATTCTACGCTATGAAAAGTGGATAGTTCACCAAGAACACTTGACATGGGTATTCCTTGTGTTCAGGTTACCACTGCAACCACTACGGCTATTTACTGTTTGTTAGGTGCGTTGCACGGGTCAGGCACCGCGCAGAGCATCATCTTAAGCTTATCCAGAGTACCTGCAGAAAGAAAAGAGATGACAAGAAAGTCTGTGAACACGAATCGGCTGATAGGTGTCGTTAACTTTGACGGGCTGGCTGAGGGCACCTTCATAGAACCCACTATCGAAAATAGTTTCAATTATCTTCAGACTCTTAGATACGCTAGCTGAGTAGTGGGTACGCTGAATCGAAGGTGTTTTCTGAAGTATGCAGGCGCACCTGCAGGACTTGTTTTGAGCTTCAGCGTTAGGGTTTGATTTGCTGCCTAATGCCCGATTGAATTCAGTCGCGAAGAACACGACATCGTTGGGCAAATCTTCCGCTAGGTCGTTTTCATCTACGGAGACATCTTACGTTCGAGAATTTGAGAACGTTTCAGGAAAGAACGACATACTTACCGGCGCACATTATATGCCATTCATCACAACGCACACCTGGGCGATCAATGATGCGGGGAGGGAATTTCAGCCCCAATTTGCCGGTACATATACGCTGGCAGAGCAAATTGGAGAGCATGAACGGGAGGCACTTGAACTCTCGAGAGTTGCAGCCATGGTCTAGCCTGGTCTAGAGTACGATTAATCGTAGTCTATCGAGGCATTTGTCTCATTTTGAGACGATTACGACTTTGTCAGCTAGCTAATTTTGGCAGCGTCAGGTTTCCATGCTTGCACGAGTCTCAGGTGATGCTTTGGTTGTTCTCTAGAGGCTTTGTGTCACAATACACGACGGCCTTGAAGTAGTCTAATTATTACTATGATGATGACGATCACGATCAAGATGTGAATTAGACTTCCGCCTATTCCACCTATGAATCCCAGTAGCCAGAGAACAACGAGAATCACGATTATGGTAACTAACAGATCCA
>PMBQ01000366.1 GCA_003152955.1 Candidatus Bathyarchaeota archaeon | reverse complement strand
CATTGGGTGGCATCGGAATGATCGTCGTGGGAAGCTTCCTTGCTTTTCCGCTGCCCGGTTGGGAACTGCTTTCCATCAGAGCTGTTGAGTCGGCGAGGCAGACCCTGATATTGGTTGCACTTGTGATGTCTGGGATCTTTGGTGCCGTAGTCTATAAAGTGGGTCAGGCGCGGCACATGAAAGTGAAGACTGGCCCCGAACGACTGTTGGGCAAGACTGGTAGCGCAGTTTCTGAACTAGCCCCGCGAGGCGAGGTGAAGATTGAGGGGCAGATCTGGAGAGCCGAAACCTTGGAAGGTGTTGTAAAGCAAGGGGACTCTGTAGAAGTTGTAAGTAGAGAGGGACTAATCTTAAGAGTCAAGCCCAAGCAACTTCGACCTGAGGGCAAGTAGATGGCACTTTCTGACTTTATTATTGCTGGATTCATCCTGCTACTCTTCATACTTATTCTGTTGGCATCAGGCATTCGAGTCATCAAGGAGTGGGAGCGTGCACCTGTACTCCGCCTAGGGCGCTTTATGGGCATGAAAGGTCCTGGAATTTTCTACATTATTCCATTCGTTGACCGCATTCCAAATGTCATCTCATTACGTATCCAAACGATTCCATTCAGAACCGAACAAACACTAACGAAAGACAACGTACCCGTCAACGTTGATGCGATAATGTTCTTCCAAGCTGTCGATGTGGAGAAGGTCGTCCTGAATGTCGAGAGATACCTCGACGCAACAACCTGGGCGGCACAGACAACTCTCAGAGAAGTCATGGGTAAAGTGAGCTTCGACGAATTACTGGCGGAGCGTGAGAAGGTTGGAGTCGAAGCACGGAACATAATCGACGAGAAGACCGAGCAGTGGGGAATCAAGGACAGCTCGGTAGAGGTCAAGGACATAGCTATCCCACAGGCTTTGCAGGAGGCAATGTCACGACAGGCTTCAGCAGAACGCGAGCGTAGGGCGCGAGTCACGCTGGCGATGGCCGAGTTCGAGGCGGCACAGAAAATGGTTGACGCGGCAAATCTCTACGAGAAGAATATTCGCGCCTTGGAACTGCGGTGGATGAACATACTCTACGAGCTTGGACTTCAAAGCAAAGGCACACTGATGCTCGTCCCAACAAACACTCCAATCGCCGGTGTCTCGATGGGATTTCCACCGTTGGGAATAGCAAGTATACAGGATTTGGCGAAGGAAAAGAAAGATCAGGAAACCGGTAAGTAGTATGGGTCGAGGTGACTCGTGAGGGTCACCTCAGCAGTTCCCAATTGTATTCGCGGTCTCGTTACTCCTTTTGAATATCTCGACTAGACGCCACCGACAATCCAATCTGGCATAGTATTCGCGTCTGAATCAGGAGTATTTCTCAGCAAACTTGTACCGTCAACATTCATAGAGCTAAAGAGGCTTACTTCAATCAGTTCCGCTGATTTCCCTTTCTGCTATTGAAAGAGTTTTTCCTGTTGCTTTTTTCCTGAACATAATGATCTGAGCCATGGTGCTGACAGCGACTTCTGTTGGGGTTTCGGCGCCGATATCTAGTCCAATGGGAGTCGTGACGCGACGGATCAGCTCATCAGGCACCTTGTCGCGCTGCAATTTTGCAATAATTGTTTTTGCTTTTGATCGGCTGGCTATCATGCCAATGTACGCTGCCTTTGAATTGATTACTTTTCTGACAGCGAGTTCATCGTATTCGCCTGTGTAAGTTAGAATGACAATGTAGGAGTTCTCATCGATTCGTAATTCACTCAGAGCCTTTTCCCAGTTGTTTACTATCAATTGGTCGGCTTCTGGAAATCTCTCCCGTGTCGCGTACTCAGGTCTGTCATCTATGACCACGATCCTGAAGCCAAGCATCTTTCCAAGTCTCGCCATCGGCTGGGCGACATGGCCTGCTCCGATGAGGATTAGTGTCTCGGCTGATTGGAACACGTTGATGAAACAGGTCATGACGCCTGCGCAAACTGGGAGAGGCATTCTGACGGTGCGTGGTTTTCCTTCCTTTATCGCGTGAACAGCCTGTTCAATGAGCTGAAGTTCGGCGACGGCTCCACCCACGGTCCCGATTACCCTTCCATTCCGCGTTACAATCATCGACGCGCCCAGATGGCGTGCACTAGACCCTTCAGAACCAATGATCGTAACCCAAGCGAATGGCTCAGACGCTTGGATCAGTTTGTGAGCTTCCTCAACAATGTCCGAAGACGATTTGATCGGGACATGTGTCAAATCCATATTCTACCCTAACTCCCCCGTTTCCTGTCAACCATTCTCTTGAAACCGATTAGGACTCGATCAGGTGTTGCTGGAATCTCGTTGAGTCTGACGCCGATCGCGTTGTCAATCGCGTTTACGATTGCGGGAGCAGGTAGAACAATAGGTGGTTCTCCGATTGCCTTCGCTCCATATGGCCCAAGATGACCAGGATACTCGACCACGATCGTCTTCATCTCTGGCATATCAAGGGATGTGGGAATATAGTAGTCAGCGAGATTTGGATTGATTACCCTACCGTTTTTGTGAATGAGTTCTTCCATTATAGCGTAACCCAACCCCTGTACCGTACCACCTTCTATTTGGCCCTCCAACGACAGGGGGTTGATTGTCTTCCCGACATCGTAAGCTGTGACCATTCTCAAAACCTCCACACGACCCGTTTCAGTATCGACTTCGACTTCAGCCGTCACAGCCCCATACGTGTACTGCAGATAGGTCGTTCCTTGGCTTGTTTCGTGGTCGTATTCGCATCGAGGTGCAGTGAAAGTCTCAGCCAGCTTGAACTGCACTCCCTGAGCGTACCCTCGCTCAACAACATCATGGTAGGATACGAACCGTTCCGGATTTGTCCTGACATAGAAAGTCGCGTTCACTGCTCCAATTTGATTTGCGGAGGAACCAAGCATTGTCGCCGCGACTTCCTCGAGTTTTTGTTGGAGGTTTCCAGCCACCATTTGCGTAGCGCGTCCGCCGATGGTTATCGTTCGAGAAGCGACAGTGGGTCCTGTATCGTCGCAGTTGTCTGTGTCAGCTGGGTCGAGCTTGAAATACTCGATGGGAAGGCGCATTGTTTCAGCAGCTATCTGAATCAGGCCTGAGGGAGCACCAGTTCCATACTCGGTGAGTCCAGTTCTCAATCTGACGGTGCCGTTTCTCTCGATCTGCATATGCACGGTAGCATAGTCCTTTCCTTCGGGGCCTAGACTATTGCCGTGATACATGATGGCGATGCCCAAGCCGCGCCTCTTGGTTCCCTTCATCTTCGAAAACTGCTCACGTTTACGATACCAGTCTGACTCTCCGACTGCTTTCTTCACGCATTCTTCAAGTCCGCAGGCCTCATCGACAACTTGACTCGTTGCAGTCAAAGTCCCAGGTCTAAGGATATTCAATAATCGCAGATCCAGCGGATCCATGCCGATTTTCTCTGCAATCACATCCATGTGGGACTCCGCCGCAAAATGAGCCTGGGGCCCTCCGAAACCTCGAAACGACCCAGCCATCGTATTATTCGTGTAGACGCAGTAAGCATCAGTTTTGACATTGGGGATAACGTAAGGACCGGTTGCATGGAAGCATGCACGAATGACAACTAGCGGTCCAAGAGATGCATAAGCACCTGTATCCGCGAGTAGCGTGGCTTCCCAAGCCATTAGTTTCCCACTCTTCTTCACTCCGACTTTCAATGTGGTTACGAAAGGATGCCGCTTTGTATGCCCAATCATTGATTCTTCTCGCGTGTAAGCCAGAGCTGCTGGTCTTCGCGTTTTGACCGCGACCAAAGCCGCCATGCCCAACACATCTACAGGAATCTCATCCGACTTTGGTCCAAAGGCTCCGCCAGTAGCGGCCTGAATAACTCGCACTTGCTCGGGGCGCAACGCTAGAATCTTGGCGATTCCAGTTTGCACATGGAAGGGGCTCTGAATCGAACCGACACAGGTCACCGAGCCGTCAGGTTCTGGGATTACGAAACCGGCTTCAGGTTCTAATGGTACGGGCTCTTGAAACTGTGACTTGTAAGTGTCTTCAACGATTACGTCTGCCTGTTTGAAGCCTTCCTCGATGTTGCCCTTTCGCAATTTCATGTGCTTTGCAATGTTGCCACCCGGGTGAATCTTGAGCGCGTCAGGTTTCAAAGCATCAAGTATTGAAAAAATCCCAGGCAGAGGCTCATAGTCCACCTCGGCTAAGTCGACTGCTTCTTCTGCGACTGAAGGGTCATATGAGGCAACGGCCGCTATCGGCTCGCCCACGAAACGCACTCTGTCGCTCGCAAACAATGTTTTGTCTGGCAGAAGAGCTGTGGATTCATTTACACCGGGAATATCTTTCGCCGTTACAACTGCGACAACGCCCGGAACCTTGCGTGTCCTTGAAAGGTCGATCTTTCTTAGCAACGCATGTGCATGTGTGGATCTGACAACTTTCAGGTACAAAGTATTTTCAGGTACTATGTCCATCGTGTAAATTGGCTTTCCCAGGACTTTGTCGAGAGAATCCGCTCGCTCAATGCTCTTGCCGACGAAGAGTAGTTTTTCGCTCTTCGCGAGATTTTCTATTGCAGCCTGCTCGTCTATCATTGACTATCACTTGCGCATTTCTGATGCAGCTGTTCTAACAGCGTCAACAATTTTCTGGTAGCCGGTGCATCGGCAGAGTATCCCGCTGATTGCACTCTTGATCTCTTCGTCAGTGGGGGAGGGGTTTTGATCGAGAAGGTTCTTCGAGGCCAGAATCATGGCAGGTATGCAGAAACCACATTGGCATGCGTTCCATTTCACGAAGGCGCTTTGAAGTGGGTGTGGTTTTTCGGCTGTTCCTAGTGCTTCGATCGTTGTAATTTTCTTGTTTCGCGCTTGAATGGCAAGAACTAGACACGAGTTAACGAGTTTTCCGTTCATCAGGACAGCGCATATGCCGCAGTCGCCAGTGCTGCAGCCCTCTTTCGCTCCCTTCAACCCCAACCTATCACGTAGAACATCCAATAGTCGTTCGTGAGAATCAACGATCAGAGCATGGTCCTTGTCGTTGACGTTGAATTTCAGGAGATGCTTAGACAAGTTCCCGTCCCACCAGATTTGCATAACATCGAGCGACGGCGCGTTTGAACAGAACCCCAGCCACCTCTGAGCGATATTCTTCTGAGGCTCTGAAATCTGAGCTTAGCCGCAGTTCTCCCCTTAACGCGGATGCCATTTCTTCCAAGAGTTGCATGTTCAGGAGTTTGCCGTGCATTGCTTCTTCGCTCCGTCTAGCTCGTTCTGGTATTTTGCCGGTCACGCGATTGAAGGCAATACGAACGTCGTCAACAAGCCCCCTCTTCTTGTCAAGTTTCAAGTAGACTGCAGTTGATACGAAGGCGATTATGAGTGAATTTCTCATCCCGACCTTCTCAAACGCGCAAGCGGAGGTCTCATCGAGCTCTTGAAACATTGTTTCAACCAAGATTTCGTTGGCTTTGAGGTCAACCATCCTCTTGCCTTTCAAGAATTCGTCAAGTCTAAGAAGGCGTTCTCCGAATTTGCTTTTCAGTCGAACCGTGGCATCGAGGACGAGCAATACTGGCAGGAGATCCTCGGACGAGGAGGCGGCACAGATGTTCCCGCCGACTGTAGCTACATTCTTGATAGATGGTCCCCCAAACTTGGCTGCAACCTCGCAGAAGACTGAATGGCGTGAATCGATAACCGGTGACGAAGTTAGATCAGCGATTGTAGTCAGTGCACCAATCTTTATCGTCTTTCCTTCTTTTCTAACATAACTGAACTCCAATAGGCCCGAAAGATCGACAATCACTTTTGCTGTGACCTCTCGCCTCTGGATACGATTGATCAGGTCGCTGCCGTTCGCGATCAGATCAACGCCGGTCTGATTCGTGTTCAGATATTCAAGCAGGTCCGAAAGGTCACTTGGAACGTACATGTCAAACCTGCGCAACCCTCTCACCCACCCGCAGCTGGAGGCACAAGCAGTACCAAGTCTCCATCATTTAGCTTCCGAGAAAGATCTGGCGGATCCACCACTGTCTGGTTCACATAGAACAACGTGTATCTTCGGAGTGCTCCATGTGAATCGAACAGCACGTCCTCCACTCCCTTTTGCAAACTGATCAGTGATTGTACTACATCATTTAGTGTAGTGGCTTCGAGTTCGAGCTCGCTCTTGCCTAATTCTTTTCTGAGTTCATGGAATAATCTGACTTTGATCTTGGCTCCCATAGATACCGCCGTTGTTTTTCTCTCTCAACGCTCTGTAGACTCGTTCGGGCGTTGCAGGTAGCGTGAAAATTCGCACTCCTACGGCATCATAGATAGCGTTCGCTACAGCGGAACCGACTGGTATTATCCCGATTTCTCCAAGTCCCTTCGCGCCGAATGGTCCAATCTTCTCGTAGGTTTCGACCGGTTCAACTTGAATGTCAGGTGCGTCACTAATCGTTGGAATTATGTAAGTTGTGAAATTGTTGGTCCTGATCGTTCCGTTTTCGATTTGTGTCTCCTCGGTCAACGCGAAACCAAGACCTTGAACGATCGCGCCCTCACATTGGCCGGTGTATGATTGTGGGTTGATTACCTGGCCCGAATCGGGTGATAGGAAAAACTTGACCACCTTGGTGGCACCCGTTAGGATGTTGACCTCGACTTGGGCAACGGCGCTGGCGTACATGTAGGACAAGTGTGGGATCTCGAGACTGCCCTCAAGCGCTTTGTCCACTCGTGGTATGTTGATTCCTGCGATTACCCGTGTTTCAGCGCCAGTCTTTTGCAGGTATTGAGCAATCTCAGCGTAGCTTAGAGATCTCTTTGAATCATTTTGCGAAGCAACACGGGAATCCTTGAGAACGAGATTCTGTTTGTCTTCTCCGATTATCTCAGCGGCTGTGTCTAGGATCAGATCAATCATCTTTGGTGCGGCGGCCAAGATTGCGTTGCCACCTCTCACTAGGCCCATCGACGCGGACGATGTTCCCGTGTCAGGGGCTAGTTGAGAATCGGCGGATGCGATGTAAACCTCCGCCACATCACAATGGAGAGCCTCAGCTGCGATCTGCGAGTAGGCCGTGATCGCGCCCTGCCCGATTTCTGGACAGCTTGCTCCGACGACAAACTTGCCTGCAGGAGTAATTTGTATTGATACGGCTGCGAAATCTGGAAGTGCTCCAAATCCAAATCCTTTGACCGCTGTAGAAATCCCCACCCCTCGTTTAATCCACGGCAGTGACGNNTGTGCTGATTTGTATTCTTCGCTATTCTTCCAGATGTCTGAGTTCTCGGCCTTGAGAAGCGTTTCATAGATTCCCACGCTTCCACCCATCTTGTATCCGAATGGCCCCGTATCTCCTTCACGCAAGGCGTTTCTCTTCCGTATCTCTATCCTTCCGATCCCGAGTTTTTCGGCGATAAGGTCCAGGTTCGTTTCGATGGCGAAATTGACTTGGGGGGCCCCGAAACCTCTGAAGGCTCCTGAGATTCCGTTGTTCGTGTAGACGAGGTATGCGTCTATGTCAATGTTCGGAACCCTGTAGGGGCCGCATNNACATGAGTTCTCGATAGCCACGTCAAGGACTGTCGGTCCGAGAGAGACGTATGCGCCGGTATCGGCAACGATGTGCACTTGGTTCGCGATGAGTTCTCCGTCTCCGTTCGTGGCGGTCTTCATTGTTACTATCATTGGATGGCGTTTGATGCCTGAGATGCCAGATTCTTCTCGAGTCCAGACCATTTTCACAGGTCGTTTGGTCTTCAGCGCGAGGAGGGCCAGGTGGATTTGCACGGTGTTTTCTTCTTTGCCTCCGAACGCTCCTCCGACAGGTGTCGATATCACTCTCACGCGTTCAGGTGGAATATCCAAGGCCCGAGAGACTTGCATCTGGTCTCTGTACGGTGATTGGCCTCCAACATAGAGCACAATGTTGCCCTTCTCGTCGAGCATGCCGATGCCCGCCTCGGTTTCGAGAAACATGTGCATCTGTCTTCCAGTGCGGAAAGTATTCTCAACAACGACCGCCGCGTTTCTGAATGCCTCTTCAACATTGCCAACTCGAACCGTTGCATGCCTTTGGATGTTGCCTTTCTCATGGACCTTTGGACTTTCAGGTTTCATGGCTTCCAGAGGATTAGAAACAACTGGCAGAAGCTCGTATTCGACTTCAACGAGTTCAGCTGCGGCTTCCGCAATCTCCTTGCTCTCAGCCGCAACTACTGCGATAGAATCGCCGAGGTATCTGACCTTGTCCGAACATAGAACAGGTTGGTCTGGCATTACGATCCCGAACGCGTTTAGGCCAGGAACGTCATTGTGCGTAAGAACTGTTACAACTCCTGGAACCGACTCAGCTTTGGTTGTGTCAATTTTCTTGATCAGCGCGTGTGGATGTTTGCTCCGGACGGCTTTGGCCCAGAGCATGTCCGGAAAGGTCATGTCGGAAAAGAATTTGGTTTCCCCTGTAACCTTGCCCGTTCCATCCTTCCTTGGAATAGATCTGCCAACCCAAGTGAGTTCTTTGTTCATCATTGGAGTTTCTTTCATAACGCTCAACCTCCTGCAATCGGTGGGATGAGGAGAATTTCATCTCCATCCTCGAGTTTGGATGATCTGGTGAGTCTAATTCCCTCACGTACAATGTAGAGGTAGTTCTTGTCTTTGACTGCGACCGAGTTCAGCAGATCCTCCGCAGTCGCATCCTTTCCTAATTGCAGTGTGATTTCTTTGACTTCGAGAGGCTATGAAGGAGCGCCGAAGATCTTGACCTTAACCCGCGTTTCCTCACTCATCGCTCTTCTCCGTCCCTAGAGCAGCTTTATGGAGTGCTTGGAAAACGAGAGAGATCAGTGTAGCCTTCCTGTACTCGGCTGAGCCTCTGATGTCGTCTATTGGAGCAGCGTCATGCACTGCGAGAAACGAGGCCTTCTCAATTGCCTCCGTCGTCAGTGGCTTGTTGATAAGTTCCTGCTCCAGTATGCGAGCGCGTTTTATTGTCGGCGCTACGGCTCCCAATGCCACACTGATTTTTCTGTATGAATTCTCTGGGCTTCTATCTCTCAAGACTACTGCTACGTCTACGATTGAAATGGCGTTTGCCTCGCGTAGGCCCAGTTTCATGTAGGCTCCGCGATCATTCGGACCTAGGGATTCAAAGTGGACTTTCTCGATCAATTCGTCCTGTTGCAGAACGGTCTTCCGGTAGCCGACGAAGAACTCCTCAATCGGGATCTCTCTCCTCCCGGACTTGTTCCGTGTGACTACGATGGCGTCCAGAGCGTATAGGGGAGGAAGGCTGTCGCCGGCGGGTGACGCATTTCCCAGGTTCCCTCCAATTGTTGCAGTGTTCTGAAGTTGAATTGCCCCTATCTGCTTGGCTGCTTCTACAAGTACCCATCCATGCTTCCGAGTGATTTCGTTATGAACGATGTCGCTGTATGTGGATAGCGAGCCGATGTGAACCTGACCCGATGTGAGTCTGATGAATCTAAGCTCTTTCAGCGAGAGAATGTTCAGAAGTTTGTTCGGTTTTATGACTCCATCTCGAAGCTGAACTATTACGTCTGAAGCTCCAGCAATAATTTTGAGATCAGTCTTGTTCTCTTGAAGCATATGGAGTGCTTCATCAAGAGTTCTCGGAGTTAGAACATCGATTTCTGATCGCGCCACCATGTCTAGTCGCTCCATTTCCTTGAGGCTTCTTGGACGGCAGCGATGACCTTGGTGTAGCCGGTGCATCTACACAGGTTTCCGGAGAGTGCGGTCCGTATGTCTTTCACGGTTGGTTTTGGGTTTCGCATCAGGAGTGCTGTTGCCGACACTACTAAACCTGGAATGCAATGCCCGCATTGAACTGCGCCTTTTTCAAGGAATGCTTGTTGAACGGGGTTTAGTTTTCCATCTTTTGCGAGCCCCTCTGAGGTGATCACATCTGCTCCCTGAACTTGCTGTATCAGGACTAGGCATGAGCAGACGGGTTGTCCGTTCATGATTACGGTGCAGGCTCCGCATTCGCCTTTGGCGCAATCTTCCTTTGGACCGGTAATTTGCAGTTGCTCTCGCAGAACTTCAAGCAAGGTATAGGCGGGGGGGCATCTTACGGTCACGGGTTTGCCGTTAAGCTGGAAGTTTATGACGCGTTCAATGCGCACAGATCTTTCCTCCCGCCTGCCTCAAGATCGAGAAGTTGCAGTTTGGAAGGAATCTTGGCGGCTCCTTCTTAACCGTTAACGAGTAGCGCCAGTTGTTGGACACTGTCGTGCGTCAAAACTCAAATCACTTTGCAGCCATTATTGCAGGAAAATCTCAGAATACTGGCATTAGTAGGGGTCGTCTGCGCCCGCATGGCTACTGTGGTCAAACAGAATGATGGTTTGTTGGATTTTCTCATTGTTTCCATTTTCCTACGCGGGCTAGCACATCTTCATGCATTCTCGCGATCTCCTCGCGTTGAACTTTCAGCAAGTCTATGAACTTCAGTTCGGTCCATGCGTCATGCGGCGGTAGTTCGCCGTGCTCACCTACAAAGATGAATTCTATGTCCCAATGTTTCTTGTCTCCGTAGACCTCCGAGACGATCAGTGGCCCCTCCAGTTTCTGGTTCTCCAATCCCAGTTGCTCTTTGAGAATTCGTTGCGCCGCCTCTTGTGGGGATTCACCGAAAATTAGACCGGAAGACGGAAGCATCCATCCGTTGCTATGCCTTTCAACTCTTTCAGAGTCAAGACCGCCAATGTGGTCCCACGCAGCTTTCTTGTTCAGGTGTCCCATCAGGATTTGATTCGGATTGCCTTTCTTTGAGATGATAACGAAGGCTGAGATGCAGAATCCACCTTCTGGAATTTCCTTTATCCGGGGTGCTGCGACATCTCTTTTGAAGTGGGCGAATCTTCTATCCGTAGCCATGGTTTAGTTTCGTGAACGTTGGCAATCTAAGTTCTACGTTGAACCATACAATCTGCGCGTTAACCGTACGGACGTGTGGACTCAAGCTAAGCTCGAAACAGTCCGTTCCTGGGTGTGGTCCGTTGCTGTCGTGTGGAATGGTCTAGTCACAGGGCTAAGCAGCGACAGGTAACCACTACATTGTTTACAAAGTAGGGAGATGTAATGGAGTCGAGGAACTGTGTCCTCTGAGGAGCGTGACATGTAATGGTCGAGGTTAAGAGTCTGGCCGAGAAAATTCTGGGCTATCTTCATGAAGAACACGCCAAACGAGGCCGTCTCAGCATTACCATAGCTACTTTGTACAAGACCTTTGAGAAGGAAGCCTCGTATGATGTAGTTCAACAAGCCATTAGATTTCTGGTCGATAGAGATCTTATCGCACCTTTCAGCTACAGTCTGACTGGAAAAGGCAGACGCGAACACGTCTTGAGCCGGAAGACCCGAACCTGAACTTCCAATCACGAATTAACCTAGCTAGCAGCACTCTGATGAGTATCGAGAAGTTTGTAAACTCATCCTCACGTGGGCGACCATTTAATCTGTTTTCGAATTCTCCAGGTGATTGCCAAAGACACGAGCAGAAAGCCAAGGGTGATCGCGAAGATTAGCACCTCGAAAACTGATAGTGGCATGGAATTCGCGAAGGGAACTAGGGCGTCTAGGAGGCCCATTGGCAGAGCGATTGCAAAGTATCGCCACTTGCGGAACGTAGCCGCGAGCACGGTGAGGTACCCCCACGAGAAATGCGCTAAGAGTGAGCTGATCCTCTCCAATGTGCCCCAAGCAATCAGGGGCAGAATTTGCGCAGCGGGATAGAAGAAGACGGGTTGACTGTTGCTGATTTGTGAGGCGAGCGTCCCGGACATGTTTGAAGTCAAGAGCACATAGGAGACGAGGAGATTGATGAGGGGAAGGGCGCCCAGAAGAACGCCGTTTTCCCAAAAGGCAAGACCGATCCCGTACGCTTCAGCGTCCTTTGATTCAAACTTGGCCTTGGAGACGGCATAGTACGCTACGAGGAACGCTCCGCCTACTTCGAACACCACCGTCTGAAGACCAAGGTACAGTGCAAAGACAAGACTGGTTGCACCGAACGACTTAACGACCCACGCTGCTGTTGGAATTTGGACGATGTACTTGAGAGCTATCGCTCCGGCATAGGCGACGAGAGAGTATAGGAAGACGGCTCTCGTGAAACTGCGCCTGTAACGCCAATACACAACCAGTCCACAGCTGATCAGGAGAACGATGAGGGGTTGAAGAATGATCAGTGGATCAACGGTCTGCAGTTCGCTCATGAATGGAACGCCTCTTTTCGAATGTTCGTTTTCGCGGTCAATAAAGGCCTTTTCAGCGTTCTCACCGTGAATTCAAGTGGGGGATTCATGCTTGGGTAGACCTTATTCCCATCCTCTCTGCTTGAATGCATGGACCTGTGTTGACAGGGTTTAGAGTCGCGCTCTATCTCCAAGACAAGCATCCGTTGCCAGAGGAGTTGGAGTTCGCACGGTACGCTGAGAAGAAGGGTTTCGAAGCTGTTTGGCATGCCGAGTCTCGGCTTGCGCGTGATGCAATAACACCTCTTGCAGCTATGGCGGCGGTCACAAAGAAGATCAAACTTGGCTCCGGGGTTATCAACAACTGGACGCGAAACGTTGCGTTAACGGCGACGACCTTCCTAAGCTTGGACGAACTGTCGAACGGACGTTGCCTGCTTGGCATTGGTGCTTGGTGGGATCCGCTTGCTTGGAAAGTTGGAGTCGAGCGGAAGAAACCTCTGAAGGCCATGCGTGAATATGTCACAGTGCTGCAAAAGCTGTTCAGAATGGAGAATGTGACGTTCGAGGGGGAATTCGTCAAAGTCCGCGATATTCGGCTTGACGTTGTGCACGGTGATCCTTACACTCCCCGCAAGATTCCGATCTACATCGGAGCGACTGGATGGGAGATGGTTGAGCTTACTGGGGAGATTGCGGATGGATTACTTCTGAACTACTTGGTGTCGCCGGAGTATAATCGTAAAGCGTTGGAACATTTGCGGGAAGGCGCGAATAGAGCTAAAAGGAATTTTGGGGAGATTGACAGGCCGCAGCTTATCGCATGCTCACTTGACCAGGACGCGGATCGGGCATTGGACAGCGTTCGGCCTTTGGTTGCCCAATACTTGGGTCAGCAGCCCCACATTGCAAAAGCGAGCGGTGTGAAGGAGAGTCTGATTGAGGAAGTAAAGACAGTTCTTGGGGGGTGGCCTGCAAAACCTGGTGGACTGAAAAAGGCCACGCGATTCATAGACGACAAGTTGGTTCGACTCATTACAGCAAGTGGCACTGCTGAGGATTGTATGAAGAAAGTTGATGCGTACAAGCAAACCGGCTGCACATGTCCAATCCTCTACCCACTTAGTGATGATGTCAGAGCGATGATTGACGCCTTTGAGCCGTAAGTTAGCACGATCCATCAGAAGACGAATGTCGGTAGGGTGCGAGCCGTCGTGAACATTGGAGTCGAAGAGCTATAGCGTAGCCCGGCGCCTGTAAGGTTCGATCAGAAGTGCTGCTTGATAAGAAAGTGGGCCTCGTCACCGGAGCCTCAAGAGGTATCGGAAGGGCTATCGCGCTTGAAATGGCGCGAGAAGGCGCCGACGTCATCGTCAACTATAATCAATCAAAAGACAAAGCCATTGAGGTGACCTGTGCGATCGAAGCTTTGGGCCGACGAGCCCTCGCGGTCAGAGCGGATGTCTCAAAGGCCAACGATGTCGAAGAGATGAGGAGTTTGGTCCTCAAGGAATTTGGTTCGGTGGATATTCTGGTAAACAACGCTGGAATCCATTACCACCTCAAATCGTGGGAGATGGAGCAGAGCGAATGGAGTCGCGTTCTCGGTGTCAATCTTGATGGAGTCTTCTTGTGCAGCAAGGCGTTCAGTGGAGAAATGAGAGTGAAGAAGTGGGGTCGCATCATCAACATCTCCTCAATCGTTGCCTTCATCGGAACCGATCATGAAGCCCACTATGGAGCGTCGAAAGCTGCGGTCGTGGGATTGACAAAGGCGCTCGCGTTGGAGTTGGCACGTTTCAATATCACAGTCAACGCAATCGCTCCGGGATGGGTTGAAACCGACATGACGTCAGCCGTCACTGAAGACGAGAAGAGGAAGGCTCTGGAACTCGTTCCGCTGGGCAGGTTCGGCCGACCTGAAGACATAGCTCACGCATCAGTCTTTCTGGCGTCGGACAAGGCCAGTTTCATAACAGGACAGACCGTGCATATCAACGGCGGAGAAGCAATGTTCTGATTCGATGAGGAGATTGATGTGAACGAGCTTCTAGGGAATATTAGACGTGAGTTTCCGCAGGCCGAAATTGATGCGAGCGGGAGGCGGAGAGTTTTCTTTGAAAATGCAGCCGGTTCACTGGTTCTGAGACGTGCTGCTGAGGCGGAGGCGCGGTCGCGAATCGAGTGCTCCTCTAATGTTGGAGGGCCCTGCTGGGAGTCGAAGAAGAACGAAGAAACGATCCTCGACGGGAGACGATGTGTGGCAGATTTCCTGATTGCACCGTCTGAGGAGTGCCTAGTTTCCGGCGAATCAGCGACAAGCCTACTGTTCCACCTGAGTTACACGCTCTCGAAGGAGATGACGGGAGCTGAGAACATTGTTCTTACAGAGTACGAGCATTTCGCGAACATCAGTCCTTGGCTTGAACTCCAACGTAGAGGTGTTGTGAAGGAGGTTAGGTTTGCGAAGTTCGATCCGAAGGATGGAATGCTGAACCTATCGCATCTTGCAAGCCTCATAGACGAGGAGACCCGAGTTGTTTCGGTCACCGGAGTAGCCAATGCCCTTGGTTCCAAAACTCCCATTGCTGAAGTCTTCAAGCTTGCGAGGGAGGTTGACGCTTATTGTGTTCTCGATGCGGTTCACACGGTTGCACACATTCCTTTGAACGTAGAAAGCGTAGGTTGCGATTTCGCTGTTTTCTCCGCATACAAATTGTTCAGCAGGCGTGGAAGTTTCATGTATGGTCGCCGAGAGCTCTTGGAGGATCTGGAACCCTACAAGGTCGAACCGGCGCCGAATGATCCTCCGGAAAAATGGGAGATGGGAACACGCGACCAAGCTCTCTTCGCCTCCATGGCGGCTGTTATGGACTACTTGGAGTGGCTGGGAACCGTGACTGAGAAAGAAGTCAGAAGCAAAGTTGATGCGTATAGCGGGAAACGGCGCTTGTTGAAGGCGGCGCTCTCGTGGATCGAAATGTACGAGCAGACCCTTTCCAACGCGATGCTCAATGGGACGGAGAACGTGAAAGGTATGAATTCAATGAAAGGAGTTGAGGTGTACGGTCTAAGGGATCCTTCGAGAATCCAACAGCGCGTACCAACATTCTCCTTCAACATTACGGGCGCCGACCCGCACAAGGTGGCGGNNTATTCGAGAGCTCTCAGAACATATGGGAAATCTGTCGCCATACGTGCGAGTCCATTGCATTTCAATACGATCGAGGAAGTGGAGACGTTTCTGTTGGGCCTCGATGAGACGATGAAGCGATTCGGTACTGCGTGAGGAAATACCCGCAACCACGTGAATGGACCCGGGGGAGGGGGAGGGTGGTGTAATTTTTTGGGGAGAAC
>PMBQ01000296.1 GCA_003152955.1 Candidatus Bathyarchaeota archaeon | reverse complement strand
CCTCAAGGCGGACTGCGCCTTCCCGAGCGCCACGCAAAACGAGATCAACGCCAAGGACGCGGCCAACCTATTGAAGGACGGAGTCTATGTTGTGTGCGAAGGCGCGAACATGCCATCAACCCTGGAAGCAACGAGGCTGTTTCTGGAACGCAAAATCCTTTACGGACCCGCCAAGGCGGCGAACGCGGGCGGCGTAGCCACCTCGGGCCTCGAGATGTCGCANNGCGTCGCCACCTCGGGCCTCGAGATGGCGCAGAACGCCTTGCGAATGAATTGGACTCGCGAGGAGGTTGACTCCAAGTTACATGACATCATGGTCAAGATCCACAAGAACTGTTTCGAAACAGCCGCGCTCTTCGGCACCCCAGGCAACCTTGTCAACGGCGCCAACATCGCAGGCTTCCTCAAAGTCGCAGACGCGATGATGGACCAAGGTCTCGTTTAACCACTAGTAAGAGGCTGGATCCAACCTAGCCTGATTCCATTTCTCTCCTTGGTGACAACAGGTGAAGATCCTACATACGTGCCTAAACGTGTCTGACATCAATCGTTCCGTCGAGTTCTACACAAACGAACTTGGTCTGAAGCTAACTGGTAGGCGCGAGGTGAAACAGAACAATGCCGAAATCGTTTTCCTGAAAGACGAAAGTGGAGCGGCCATAGAGTTGACTCACTGGCGCGACAAGAAAGGCTTGACCGAGGGCGACAATTTTGACCATATAGCGTTTGAGGTTGAGGATGTCCGATCAGTGATCGAACATCTTAGGGGAAGAGGGGTTGCAATCGCAATGGAGCCATTCTCCCTCCAGGACTCTTCCTCAAGGATTGCGTTCATCAAAGACCCTGACGGGAACTGGCTGGAACTCATTGAGGCAGCGCAGTCGCATCGGTAGATGAGTTGGCGGCCGGGTTAGCCGATTGCTAAGGAGCTCCTCGGCTACTCTACAGTCCGAATAATTTTCTGTGCAAAAGTCATGTACCCTGTATGTCCCACCATGATCGTCGCAGGCCTAGTCTTCCCAGTGTCTGCTCTGATATCTCGAATGAAACATTCAATCGTGTGAACGTTTACGAATCCCCCATGCGCGAACACTTCCGTCGTCTTCTCCACCTGATTGACCGTTGGGCTGAACGAGACAACGGCCGCTCCGCCTGACAGAGCGTTGTGCACGTGGGGGATTATTGGCCAAGGGTCGCCTACGTCGATTACGGCGGCATCAAATTCTGAACCTTCAATGCCGCCACGTGCATCAGCATCGTGAATTGTAACGAATTCCAGAACTGAGGCTCTCCTCAAGTTTCGCTCAGCTATTTCAGAGAATTCCTTTCGAGCCTCGTATGTGTGCACATGACCACCGGGCCGGATCGCCATGGCTGCTGCAACGGTCATTGCACCGCTTCCGGTGCCTATCTCCAAGACCTTCTATCCAGAGGTCAGTCCCAGCTTGAGAATGATGAGACCAATATCCTTGGGGTACATGATCTGAGTCTTGCGAGCGCTGTGCATTATGAGATCGTGCGTTGTGGGTTTTAGAGCCCAGAAGGAGTACCCGAGGGAACTCTTGACTTCGCTTCCGAAAGGTCTCCCGATTAATTCAGCCAGATTGACGAAGCCCTTGTGCGTGTGAAATTGCCTGTTCTTGTCAACGCGTAGAAGCCACTGGCGCCTCAAGTCAAAGTACAGGAGTACGATCGATACGTCGGAAATCGAGTTGCTGCTGTCTGACATGTCAATTCCCTGTAGAGATTCTATGAAATCGCCTGGCAAGACTTCTGCCTTGTTGGGCGGGTACGAAGCGCACGAGGAAAGGCTTGGGCGTGCTCCCCCAAGTTATTGCGACGTCAACAAACAGCGCGTAGCCAATAGTAGGTATCGCTAATAGAACTGTTGCGAGCAGGGCGACGGTACTAGATGTCACCTCGGCCACTGTCGAAAGGTTAACCAAGAACCAGAGAGCGTTGTATCTGACTAGAACGGTTGCAATAGCTGCCAAAGTTGTGAATCCCGCGAATGGAACGATGCTCCTGCGTCGAACAATTACTGCGCTGATGCTTTGGACCGGGAGCTCGTGAAAGTCTGCTTTCCCCCAAAGTGCTTTCTTGATGATCATCTTGTCAGATCGCAGAGTCACCGAATAATTGATGCCTTTGCACGTGAATTCCTTGACTTCAGGCAATGGTGGAACCTTAGCTGTCTGCGCATTCCCGCTCACTCTTAGATATCAGATGAGGTATTGAAGGATTCTACTCAGGTTGTCCTCATTAATCACGACGTCTGCCTGTTGCCTAGCAGTCTCATTCTTTGGGTTGAAAGCAATTCTGAAACACTCCGGTTGCGCTAAGTCAAACGCTTGATCCCCTATTAATGCGACTTCGTCCAATGCGATGCCTAGCTTTGTTGCGACTTGTTCTACGATTTGCTTCTTTTCATTGACAGCGACCTTCACCATGATTTTGCCAGTAAGATGGCCATCGTTCGTCTGGAGCTCGTTGGAGAGCGTGAAATCGGCCCCTAGTTCTGTTGCAGCCTTGTCCGCAT
>PMBQ01000327.1 GCA_003152955.1 Candidatus Bathyarchaeota archaeon | reverse complement strand
AAATGGGAACTCCTCCAGCCCATCATCGAGGCAATTCATCACTACGGCATGACCTATGGGGCAGGCGACTATGGCCTGAATCACCTGGGAGATACCAACTGTTGCTGTGGCATTGACGTGGTAGACGGCTTCTCCGGATGGTTCGCACCGAACCTCGCACACCTAATAAGGCGGACAAAGGGCCCGACGCTCGAAATAAGTATTCTGGACAGGTCCTCCTATCCTAATAAGAGCATTCGAATGTACATGAATTCCAACTGTAGAGACGGCCGGTCCCGCACGATCTATGACTTCATGAGGCTGAAGTGGAATCGCCCGGGTTCTGAGAACGCGCCCGACTCATTCCTGGGCGTATCTTTTGACGGCGCTTACGACAGTCTTGGAAATTGCATCTACACAAAGCACGCACTCTAACTCTAGTGGAGCCTCTTTATGCCAAAGACCGTTGAATCAGGTGTCCCGACCGATGCCGAAATTGTGGCAGCCAGATCTAAAGTTGACCAAACCCTGGCATCTCTTCACAAGTTATCCGAAAAGAAGAAGATTACCAAGAATCAAGACATCAAGGAGATGATTCGCTACTACAACGCAACTACTAAGAACATTGAGGATAGAAGGATTCAGATTGCCAACTTCTCTTGGCAGACTTCCGCCGTGGTAATCACTGCTCTCGGCCTCACACTTAGCATACACATGATCGCTATCTTGAAGATCCCGTTGTTGATTCTGCTGGCAACCATTCTCGCGATGTCGTTCCTCAAGATCAGGGAGTACCACGTTCAGTCTCAGTCGAAGTATATCTTCCGTCGCTATCCCGAGTTTGAGAATAACTGGAAGTGGTTCTACTATGGCAACAAATTCATGACAGATATCAATCCTAATCCATTTGACTTCGAGAAGACGACGGGCAACGATCGCTTGCTCTACCTGGATGCCATGGATTTGTTCGCGGGCAACTACGCCTCTGAAAGCATAGACCAAGAACTACAAAGCAACCTCGTTCAGCTGTTCATACTCCAGGCCCATAACTTCTATAAGAACCGGTTCTATCTTCGGCTTCTCGACTATGACCTGATGACCCCCCGCGTCCTTCTTGTACTGCTTCTTATCTACCTCATAGCCGTCGCGAGTGTTCTCCTGGGGAGTCCTCCCCTAGCGCATTGGCTCTTCACGCAATTCTAGAGAACAGCATTTTCTGGAGCAATGGGAGTCACTATCATGAGATCTCAGGACGCGTTACCTCCAGACTTGGCGAAAGAGAAAGCCGACAATCAGACCGGAATGCAGCTGGCAATCAATGCGCTTCGCAACAACGGCTTCATAGACATCCAGCCCATTCCCCTTGATCGCAAACTCAGTTACGGCCATCTGGTCGCAACCAAGGGCGCTCAGAAGTACGTCATACATGTTCTAACCCGGAATCGGCTAGATAGCACCGGAAAGGAGAACCCCCGCTACATCTTGGTTCACCCTCGTCACGTTAAGGACCTATATGGACCCCACGCTCGCGTCCTTCATTGGTACGGAGCCATCCCGGCCTGGGTGACCGTCACCCTTGACTCATCTCCCAGGGGCACCATCTGTTCGATTTATTTCGGCACCATTGAGCAATTGAATGGTAAGCGCGGCATCTTCATGCGGCCGCAGAATCTTGAGCGGTATTTGTGCTTGGCTATTGATGCGAGTGTTGCGAACATGCTGGGATGCGATGTGCTAACCATTATTCCCATGGAGGAGGAATTTCAGGAGTTCTGCAATTGCCTCCAGGTCAAACGCCTTACAGAGTGTGGAGAGGGCTACTACTACTCTGTGAAGCGCCTGAATTCCGAGTACCGCGTCTGGGGCATAATGATTGGGGAGCGTACAGCCNNTACGCCAGGCCTCGGCTAATAGTCCTCCTTGGCATAGCAGGAAGGCTGGACACCGGCTTGCGACTTGGCGATGTAGCTGTGGCAAACAGGGTTGTGTGCTATGAGAACTACAACAAAGCTGTACCGAAAAGGGCGGGGTTCGCACTGCAGCGTTACAGGGCAGACCTAACTCCCACCGAGAGTCTGAGTGAGCTTGCCCAGCACTTGCCTCAATCGGAACAGCCACTGATGGCGGATTGGCAGAAGCAAGTCCGCAGCTATCGGGATCAGTTAGGATTGACGGATACTCAACTCAAGCTCACCAATGCAACGCCACTCATGCAGGTAGGACCTGTCGCCTCAGGCAATATTGTCGTTAAATCCACTGCTTTCGCCGAGGAACTGCTGGAGATGGATCCGGACCTACTCGCAGTAGAGATGGAGGCGGCAGGCGTCGCTCAAGCATTCGTACTCAGACATGACTACCTGATTATTCGTGGCATCTCCGATTACGCAAATGGGGCCAAATCGCGGCTGGACAAGACTACCAAAAGGGCTTTTCGCCGCCTTGCGATGCGAAGTGCCACACTTTTCTTCCGGAATCTCCTCCATTCGCTGGACTTTCGCCGACTCTACCCGTTGGATCCAGAGGCCTAAGACTACCCACGAAGAATTTCCTATGATCTAAGATTTTAAAACCGCAAGAGCTGTCATATCACATGGAGAACAAGACTTTGCCGCTGCCTGACTATTTCGAGAAACATGATAACAGCACACAACTTCATCTAGATTTACTAAATCGCTTCTACTGCCCTTAGTCTCCAAGAGCAGCT
>PMBQ01000136.1 GCA_003152955.1 Candidatus Bathyarchaeota archaeon | reverse complement strand
TTATCAAGCGCAACCCCCCAGTAATACACACGCGCCGACTGCTTGGAGATGAAAGCCATCAGCCGATCTTTGGGAATCTGCCCATATCCCGATGTGGCCAGTATTGCAAGGCAGATAAGCACCCTGGCAATCACGTTACTTTCCCCCTTGGTTCGTCAGTGCGCTGTGAAGTTTCGCCTGAAGCAGTTCAAGAATGACCTTTTCCATGTCGGCGCGGGTCACATCTAACGAGTACGTCGTGGCCACCACGGTGATCTTCCACGACATTTCCGAATTGGTACCGCCCGAGACCAGGCGCGTGGTCAGCTCCCCGTCGCCGTGCCACTTGTTGTCCGCCTTCCAGAAGTCCTTGTCCGTATCAGGTCGAGTCCATCGGAAACTATATGTATATGAGTGCTCGGCCGACAGCGACCTGGCGTCCAACTGAAATCCGTTGGCCACCATCACGGTCTCCAATGTGAAGAGAAACGTGGCTTCCGGCTGAATGGTGGTGGTGGTAAATCCGATAGTCCCTGGAAATGGTCCCTCTCCCGCATTCAGCGCACGCGCGCCGACAAGTAAGATAGCGCACACGGCGCCAAATATTGTCATTCCCCGTCTCATTGCCATGAGCAATACTCCTCCGCCAAAGTCATGTCCCAAACTAATAATCGTAGATGCTTTTGTCAATTCAGGAAGAAGCGCCGTATCGGTATCTGATCGTCTCCGTGGGAACCCTCACTCTGAGGGCCGCATCCGGGCCCCGCTGCTCTCTACAGCCGAGTCCAGCTGCGGCAGCAACTGAACTAGCACCTTGCGATACATCTCAAATCCTTCGGTCCCCGGTCCCACCTCCAGAAACTTCTTGCCCGCCTTCATTGCATTTTGCTCAAGCCCCATACCGACGTACGCTTGCGTCATGATATAGTACGCTTCGGGCGCATCAGAAACGTATGTCAGCGCCAATCTGCAATAGAAAAGTGTCGAATCATAATTCCCCAGCGCCAGATGAGCGGCACCGACACCAACAATAATCGGGACATTCTCCTGATTCAGTTTTAGCCCACGCCGGAGCGCTTCCAGCGCCTTGTCTGGCTGACGACTCATCAAGTAGGCCGAGCCAATCGTCATGTAGCTCCGATCATAGTACGGCTGTAGTTGTATGCACATTTCGGCATGAACTACTGCCGAATCGATCTGCCCCTTGCGCAAGGCAACCTCGGCAAGGAAACCATGATAGTCGCGCGAGAAGCGGTTCGGCTTGACGCTCCGGAACAGCGCCTCAGCCTGCGCTTCCCCTCCTGTCCGCAACAAATAGAATGCCTTCTGCATAGTGTAGAATTCGGGGTATCGCGCTTTGCGAATGGTCGCAAGTGAATCGAGTCTCTGCTGATCCCCGTGATCGCGATAGTATGTCTCGAGTATCGATATCGTACCAAATGACCGCTCAGGCGTTTCATTAATAATTTGCTTGGCGTATTCGATCGATCGATTCTGGTTGAGATTCACCGCCAGAAACGGCAGCACGGATGCAACCAGCGCGACTCCCACTCCGGGCGCGAGACGACTCAGCAGACCGGACTGCGAATGGTCGATCAGATACAGCAACCAGATAGTCGGGGCCAAGCCGCAGATGGCAAACAAATCCCAATCGCGTGGCATTCCCAGTCCTGGATCGATTAGTAATAGGAACAAGGCTGAGCCAACTGTCAAAAGGCCCAGATAGACCGATGGCGTTTCCCATACCCGTCGCTTCCACGATCCGAAAGTCAGTCCAAGTAGTACGAGCACCATCGGCGACGCCAGAACCAGAAGGTTAAGGATGTCTACAAGGTGCCGGAGACTAAACAGCGTGTAGAATTCGTATCCCGGCTTTTCGCTTAGAAGAAAGATATTTTCAAACGCGATATCGGAATTGAACTTCCGGACAAACAGCACTCCCACCAGGACAACGCCGGCCGCGACGGCAATCCATATAACCGATCTGAACCTCTGGTACAGTGCCAGCCCCCGGCCACGGCTCAACAGCAAGTATCCGGTCGCCGGGTAGAACATCCCGACTTTGAGGTGCAGCGCAGTCGCTATCGCCAGACAGACCAGTGCACTCGCCATTCCCTTTCCTTCGGTCGCGTACTTGAGACTAAAGTAGAAGAATCCTACTGCCGGACCCCAGACGATTGGATAGGACTCAACATATCCGAAGAATAGCAGAATCGTGGAAGAAAGTGTGAGCACGGCAAAGGCTACGACTCTCTTGATCTCACTGTCCGACAGAACGCGCGCAATAAGAAAGTAGAACCAAACCGTCACCAGGCCGGATGCGACCGATGCTGTTTGAAACGCCAGCAAGGCGTTTGCATCATTCTTGCCTCCGAGTATCGACTGCAAAAGCAAGATGACCCACATTGAGCCAGACTCAGTCCACTTCAGGAAATGCCCGGTAGTCGAAGCAATGTTGGCGAGGTAGTTGTATCCATCCCCAAGGAAGTGGGTCGGCATCGGGAACAGAGCGAACAGGACACCGAACGCCGCAACAACTATCCCGCGCACTACATATTGTGACTTCGCTTCATACATGTAGCTGGAGAAT
>PMBQ01000124.1 GCA_003152955.1 Candidatus Bathyarchaeota archaeon | reverse complement strand
GCCGATTCTCACATTATAGATGCGAGAAGTCATCACTTCGCGTAATGAAACAGCAGCAAACGTTTTACGCATGTCTGATACTGGCAGTCGCATGAAAGCTGACGATTCGCAGCTCCTTCTCCTCAAGATCGAGGATAAGAAGAATTACGAAGATATGATTACCTACATCTACGCCGGCAGCGACGTTGCCGCGGTCCACAAACCCATTACCGTTTACAAGGAAAAGAATTCGAGCGCGTACCTGGTTGCAGGACGGTATGTCAGTGCTGGCGAGGCGCATTTGAAATACGAGCAGCTTAGCGAAGAAGAACGCAAGCTCGTTGTCGAGAAGTTAGGAACGGGTAAGATCGTGAGATTCCTTTCCAACGAAGTGCCGTCGGCTTGACCACAGGTACTCCGGTAATCAGATTCAGCGCTCGCTCTGTTAGTAACTAGTGGCGACTTGGGATTTCAACCCCAATTTGCCGGTACATATGATGAGCTATTTCGGACGAAAGAGGAGGCTCCGACCTAGCGATTTCTCGTATGTTTCGAGATACTGGTTTGGGACAAATCTGAGGTTAGACTAGAAGCGAAATCCAGTCAATCTTCGCAACCAAAAGATTATGATCGGCACAAACCAAAGGTAGACCCTGACTGGATTGTCGAGAATCACATACGAGAAGATAGGTGCTGCAGAGAGCATCATGATTCCAGCTAATATGAACATTAGATTCCTACCGTTCTTGTAATGCCTTAACAGGCGTGGGGTGTGCAATTTTGATTCTTTCTGCTCCAGTATCCAGTTGAAGAGTCCGAGTATTAGCAGCAATCCGAAGAGATCGACAGTAAATAGGGTCGCCGCGTAATTGCGAATTACAAGGTTCCCTGCAACGGTAAGCGAGGAATTTGACACCTCCACAGCATTCAACAGGAATGGAACAAGCGCGACCAAAAGCAGCATTATGACATTGAGCACCATGACTAATCTCGTCTCGATAGGTAACACGGACATGGACGCCGTGTAGTTGATCCATATTGTAATCAGAATCAAGAATGTGAAGACAAATGCCAGTACGTGACTATTGATTTCCGAATTGCTGCTGGGTGGACTTACGACTAGAGATAGGGCGCCTAGAGAAAGTGAAAGGCCAAAAACTAGGTCAGCGAGCCCTTCAATCCTAGGCTCAGGACGACGCTCTTTGGATCTCTGAGGCATACGCCCCCATTCTCGTACCGTTCTCTAAACAGTTTGCCATTCATAGTACCCAGCTACACAATTCATCGCTATCAAATTCGTCCGACTGCGCGCTACTAAACCACTCGACAACAAACAACAAAAACACAAACAGCAAACCGTCAACCGTCCGTCGTTCATTGTTTTTTCTGGAGGTCAGCTGATGATTATGCATTTCTTTGTCTAGCGTTGACGTGCATTAGTCCTACTACACCTATTCGCCTTATTTTTTTCAAGGACTCGCTCTTCTGCTTAGCTTTGTTGAATTCTCCGTACTCTTGAAACGAATCAAGTCCCTTGTCCAACTCCTGTAAATTCTGTAGAGCCTGATCATTGAGTCTGGTCTTCATAATGACAGTACCTTTGCATCCACTAGAGTCCTGTTCGCGACTGCTCCGCTTTGGGAGGCAATCAGGTCTCTAAGCTTCATGAATCGTGGGACGGTCGTTTTGAGTTTGTCAATTCAAACCGGACGTCCTGATAGGGCTCAGTTTCGGGTCTTAACTCACCAATACAGTCACGGCCAAAATGCTGGCTAGGAGAGTACCGGGTTCGTCCATTAGTGTATTCGGTGGGATTTGAATCCCGCAATTCCAGTGCGTGACTGTGCGAACACCGAATATTCATTGTTCTCAGCAGCGTCGTCATTGAACAATCAGGTTCATTTACTGACCTATGGTAAATCATGTACCTTTTAGCCGAGGATTTCCATAGTATGCACTGGAATTGATCATATGGGTAAGTTCAAGGAACTGCGCGATCAGCTCAACCAAGTTGACCATAGGCAGGCGCAGGCTGCTAAAGCATTCGCGGCGAAACTAGATCAGCACGCTAGAAAAGTGAGCGCTGATGTTGACCAAGAATCGAAGAGAATTACGCAGAGAATGGTTAAGCTGGAGAAACGTGTTGCCGATCTGGAACGCCGACTACGAAAGGGCAAATAACCATTCTAGCGTGTGAGCAGTCCATTGCTCAATGGCAATGGATGGATTTTACCTGCTTTTGGAATAAGAGCGGCTGTGCTGAGTAAGGCTAGACTGAGAGGCAACAGGCTGAAACCAATTATCTAGTGTCTACTTAGCTTCAAACTCGATCTGAAGTCCCAACGCTTACAAAACCGTGTCACAGATTACGATGAAACAGCTACCATAACATACGTCCCAAACTCCCCTAACGCGCACTCGTAAAGTGTGTACGGTATCATTGGTGCACGCATTACCATTTGAACCGTCGTTTTAGTGTGTGCGCACCACTAGAAGCACCCACGAGAACTCAACCAGGCCAACCATATTCGTGGCAAAATCGTTCTGAAAGTCTAGGGTTTGCGATGCAACTGGAGAGTGAGCGAATTCTAACCGATCGGAAAAAACGTTAAAGAAGCATTAGAAATAACAGACGGGCGACCAACGGAGAAGAGAAGATGACAGGTGATGAGTGGGTTTTCGCTATTGATAACAAGGACTTGAACGAGAATCTTCTTGAGGTAGTATTTCCGAAGGGAATACCAATTATGCTCGTAAA
>PMBQ01000250.1 GCA_003152955.1 Candidatus Bathyarchaeota archaeon | reverse complement strand
GTAAAACCGGAAATTTATGTACTCAAAAAAACGGGAAGGCTGCTCCTAGAGCAGCGATCAGAGCGGAGTCAAACAATGGTTTCGCTATTTTGAACGCATCGCGATCAGATAGCCGATCCCGCCCAGGAAGAAGCCCAGCAATCCTAGGCCGAGAAAAGCTGCGATTGGCGTCGGGTAGTATTGAAGTATGTTCACGTGCACTTGACCGGTAGTCCACCCCATGCCTCCGGAACTCGCGGGCTGCATTGCTGCTCCTCCGAGGTAGCCGCCTATCATAGCCAGAAGAGATGCTCCTGCCACTCCAATGTTGCCAAGAACCAGATGAGCCCATGCCAACCCCTTTGCTATGCCCTTGTACACCCTGCCTTGTACTGTCTCTATGTAGAAGTAGAACAGCGAGGTCACAGCCATCGCCACAACTCCCACGATTAGATACGTGAGGTATCCGATGATGAACCAGTTCCCTGCCTCACCACCGGCGATTACGTGTGCAACGGCGACTGGGTACAGGTGCAACAGTGAACTGTTGTCTCCGAACGCGCCTAGAAATGTTATCATTGCAGCGACAGCGCCTTGTACTATAGCGGCGTAGATGAACAGCTCTGCCATCTTGCTTTGTTTTCCTTTCATTTCCATGTCAAATTCCTGCGAGGTCGAAGGTACTTTCTAATATTTATAAGCCTATCTATATACTGCAATTACTTGCAACTTGTCTCGCCCAATTGACGTGCTCGCAACATCAGAGCGGAAGACAAACGACGCCTTCCGACTGGAAAAGGCAATCAGACTGATCTTCAAGGGAGTCGCGTTCAAAGAGCCGCCCTTGACTCACAATAACATCACTCCGACATCAAATTTCACGTCAACTTCACCAGGCCCTCGACAAGAACAATCGAGGGTTCAGTGAATACAAAAGCGCGTTACGACTGGAACCGATCCGATAATTCGTCTTGACTTGGCTTTGAAGATCGCGATGAGCTCGCAAACCTTTATTCAACATGCGAGTAACTACCGTTCGTTGAGGCCGGAATTTCGGCCTATGACTTGTATTGGAGCAAATAAGTTTGGAAGCACATGTTGTAGAAACTCCTATCGGACTTTTCATCTTGGACCAAGAATCCGTAGTTCTCGAAGCAATCCTATTCTCACAAGAACCGCCAACTGCAGCGGTTCAGATGAAAGAATTGCAAGATGGCAAACTCACACCGACCATCCTCGCCGCACTCAAACGGGTGGCAAGTTCACATGACCCACTAGTCTTCGAAAACCAGTCACTCGCCGACACATCGAAGAGAGAAGGGAATCTGAACGTTGCAATCAAAACGGATCCGATGGCTGAACAGTTTCGCAATCGCCTCGGATCTGAANNATGGGAGGGACGCGATAAATGGATCAAACAGCAATCACTAGATTTTCCTGCTCTCAAGACTGTCAAAACTTACAATGAATTCTCGAGGCAGGTCACCCTTCAGATTGCCCGGACCGGCGTAGCCCGTGCGGCTTCTCGGCGCGACCTCAGCGGTGTGCAAGCCGTTCGCGCCATGGACGACTTGGATAAGACACTTAACCTGCTGGCGGGTCGGGTCCGCGAATGGTACGGTCTGCATTTCCCCGAAATGGATCGCATAATCGAGAACCATGACACATATGCGCGACTTGTCGCAAAACTCGGAAATCGCCGTAACTTTACCTACGAAAATCTCTCAGCCGAGGGATTGCCGAAAGAAAAGTCGCAGGAACTCGCGGATGCCGCCAAGAGGTCGATGGGTGCCGAACTGGACGACCCAGATCTGGACGTCCTCAGGTCCTTCTGCACACTCATGATTGACCTGTACAAGTTCAGAGCGAACAGCGAGAAATACGTTGAGGAAGTCATGAAGCAGGTTGCTCCCAACATGACAGCGGTTGTTGGAGCAGCTCTCTCCGCCAGACTTATCTCGATAGCAGGAAGCCTCCAGAATTTGGCCAAAATGCCTGCGAGCACGCTCCAGGTGCTGGGAGCAGAAAAGGCACTCTTCCGTTCTCTGAAAACTGGAGCCAGGCCACCTAAACACGGGGTAATATTCCAACATACAGCAATTCATCAATCTCCGCGCTGGCAAAGAGGGAAGATCGCACGGGCACTTGCCGGCAAACTCAGCATCGCGGCGAGGATCGATTCTTTCGGTGGAGATTTCCTCGGCGAGAAACTCAAGAGTGATGTTGACAAGAAGTTTGCAGCAATAAAGGAGCGGTATAAGACGCCTCCTCCGGCGAAGAAGAGAGACTTTGCACGCAGGCGCTAAACTCCACGACCGTTTCGAAGGAGTTTTCTGGGTAACCCTTGAAGATGGAGCAAGAAAACTCGCAACAAAGAATCTCGCCCCAACCATCAGCGTTTACGGCGAAACCCTGGTGCGAGAAGGTGAAGTGGAGTATCGCACTTGGGACGCCTACAGAAGCAAGCTTGCCGCAGCAATTCTGAAGAACCTTAACACTCTGCCTTTGCGACACGGCAAGACCGTACTGTACCTAGGCTCAGCATCCGGCACCACAGCGAGCCACGTTAGCGACATCCTAGAAGACGAGGGCAGGGTATACTGCGTGGAATTCGCTCAACGCAGCATGCGCGAGTTGATCGACACAGTGTGTGGCAGCAGAACTAACGTCTACCCCATCCTGGCAGACGCCCGATTACCAGAGGCGTACAGAGCCCTGGTAAGCCCCGTCGACGTGATCTATTCTGATGTGGCGCAACCGGAGCAAGCTAAGATCCTGGCGGACAACGCTGACCTATTCCTAAAGCCGAAAGGCTCAGCCATAATCGTGATAAAATCCCGAAGCGTGGACGTGACTATGGAACCGACCGATGTTTTCAAGCAGGAAATCACAATACTCGAGAAGAGGAATTTCACATTGGTTCAGGCGGTGAGACTGGAACCATACGAGAAGGACCACGCCTTGGTTCTGCTCAATCGAGAATGACCACCGTGTTCAGGACGAAAGATCCAATGGAACGCGCATTAGACACCGTTCTCACCCATGAGATCCGGAAGCTCAACACGCACTTGCCAAAACACAGACGAACGATGACCGACCTCCTGAAAAGCACTGACCCAACGATGGAAGCAGTTGATGGAACATCAATCCTGCTTAGAACAGTTGAGATGGAAGAGCTGTCTAGAATCGTTCCCAGGGAATACCAAGATCGACTCAAGCTCCCTATGGTAATTCTGCGCAGAATGGAATTTGGAAAATCAACCTATACTGTTAGCGGCGAGCCCATCGAAGAGTTTACGGTAAAGAAGATACTAGGCGCGACTAATGCCGACTTTCATCAAATGTACATGGATCGGGAATCGTTCTTTCTTTACAGGCCACAAGTTGTCGAACTCCTGCGGAAATATCACAGCCTATTTGTGATCGGGTTCGGCCTTCCAAGAGAACTCTCAGACTACGCTCCCAGCCGTGACTGACCGACTTCCAGCTCAATCTGCTTTATTGTCTTCCAAGAGAGCCGGACTATTGGCGGATATACATCGTGAGATCTGCGCCATCCCCGTAGGAAGTCGAGGGTCCGTGAATCGGTTATGTAGCCCGAGCCAAACTCTCCATACTCTCTCCTAAGAAGTTCCACAGCCTCGTCTCTTCGAACCTTCGCAATGATACTTGCTGCGGATACTACTGGATAAGTCCTGTCAGCGTGGTGCCTAGAAACGATCTTGATCGCTTTCAGTTCTGGCTTGAGAAACTCAGCGATTGTTTGGCCATATCTTTCTTCGTTAACATCAGACGCGTCCACATATACTTCCTCGGGCGCGAGGTCGTTGATGACTTCAGCCATCATTTTTGCCTCGAGGAAATTGAGTTTCTTCAGTTTGCCACCATGTAAGACAACTTCGTCTATTTCCTTTGGTTGTGCCTCCACCAGGCTTACCTTGGTGGCGAGACCTTTGATTCTCCCGGATAGACTGGTCCTCGTTGTCGGAGTCAATAGTTTAGAATCTTTAACGCCCATGCTACGAAGGTCCTTGATTCGGTCTTCCTCCACGAGGACACCTCCAATTACGAGTGGACCGATGATCGGCCCTCGCCCTGCATCGTCGACCCCAGCTATCCTCTTAGGCAAATGAATTTCCCATCATACATTCGCTTCAGAAGTTAATAGCTGCGATTCCTGTTTGTCTAAGAGCATGACCCCAATCCGTGTTTTCCTAACTGGAAATCCTGGGTGTGGGAAGACTACCGTTATCCGAAGAGTCTGTGATATTCTCGTGAACAATGGCACAAAACCCGGCGGAATGGTCTCGGAGGAGATTCGCAAGGGCGGAGTTCGAGTCGGATTCAGTCTTGAAGATCTCATGACCCACGAGACTGGAGTCCTTGCACGCGTCGACGAGAGGGACGGGCCTCGCGTGGGGAAATATCACGTGAACCTGCAGGATCTTCAACACGTCGGCGCGGTAGCCATCCGACGAGCAATGGTTGAAGCTGACGTGGTCATTGTTGACGAGTTGGGTCCGATGGAGTTGCATTCGATTCCTTTCATTCTGGCGGTGGAGAGAGCGCTCGAGTGTCCGAAACGTTTTGTCGGCACGATTCATAAACGCGCAACCCACCAATTAGTGACCGCCATAAGGTCAAATCCAACTCACCACATGAGCGAAGTGACATTGGATAATCGCGAACAGATGTCGAACAGAATAGTGGAACAACTGACAGGTCATGTTTGAGCCAAAAACTGCAAAATCTGCAAAATCTGGGGGGTCATCGCGCGGTACTGGTGAGTTCGTTGAGGGGAGAGCTAGACTAATCCTTCCTCCTCATGTGGGAGGCAAGTCGGGAGTTTTCTTCAATCCCAAGATGGGTATGAACCGAGACATTGCTATGCTCTTTGCACTCTCCCATTTTTTCCCGTCTCGGCAACTTCGCGTCTGTGACCCGATGACCGCCTCGGGGGTCAGAGCGGTTCGTTACGTGCTAGAAACGTCAAATGTGCTGCATGTTCTGGCCTCTGACAGCGAATCCAACCCTGTCGAGACCGCTCGAAGGACGGTTGACCTTAACGGATTGGCTGGAAGAATCTCGGTTGTTCAGTCGGAAGCGAATCTGCTTCTTCTAAACCACGTCACGGAACGGTTTGACCTCGTGGATCTTGACCCTTTTGGGTCTCCGGCACCCTATTTTGAGAATACGCTTCGGGCAACGTTAGATGGCGGCGTAATCGCGGCGACCGCAACCGACATGGGCCCGCTTACTGGAGCACGTGCTCCTGCTTGCATCAGAAGGTACGGAGTGCGACCTGTTCGATCGGAGTTTGAAAAAGAGATGGCCATCCGCATTTTGGCGGGCTGCTTGGTCATGATCGGTGGCAAACTTGAGCTTGGCGTCGAAATTGCGTTTTCCCACGCGTCGGATCATTATGCGAGAATATACGGTAAGGTGAGCAAAGGGAGAAGATCGGCGAATCTTTCCGCAAAATCCTTGGGGTTTCTCGAATATTGTCCCGAATGCCTAAGAAGGAATACGCAAACCAAACTTGAATCAGTTAGAACTTCCTGTGTTGACTGTGGCGGCAGCGTGAGAGTAGGAGGGCCGATCTGGTTGGGGTCAATCTGGGATCCACAGACAGTGCAAGGAATGATTGATCATACCCCCGGGCTACAATCTTCTCGACTGTCTGAAATCCAGAACATCCTCACGTGCATTGGCGAGGAGCAAACCAGTTCTCCTTTCCATTACAGAACCGACGCCTTCTCCAAAAGACTGGGTTGTAGGCCACCGGCATTGAAGCAGGTCCTTGCCACCCTTCAGGAGGCAGGCTTCGATGCAACTAGGACTCATTTCAGCCCTAGCGGATTTCGCACGAACGCGCCCTGCCGAGATATAGCTTCAATATTTCAGGCTCTAACCAAGGAACTCTAGTCCGAGAAAATAGAGCTCCGCGCTCTCAGATCTGCTGGCTGGCGGTTTCACAATTCTTAACGTATGAAAGCAAGACTTCATTTCAGTTTGAAACTCCTTGAGCTCGGAGCCTTGAAACACCTTAACCATCATGTTGCCCGAAGGTCTGAGTTCGGTTCGAGCTACCCGGAGTGCACATCTAGCTAACTCGATTTGCCTTGCATGATCCAGATCCCAAACACCCGTAACGTTAGGCGAAAGGTCTGAGACGACAACGTCGAACGTGGAACCGGCCTTAGATTGAATTTGACCGATCGCGTCATTTTGGGATATGTCAGCGATGATTGTTGAAATGTTTGGGAATGGCAGCGATTTGATGGGTTCTTTGTCTACTCCAAGAATATAGCCTCGTTCGCCGACGACCTGACGGGCTGCTTGTAGCCATCCCCCTGGAGACGCGCCCAAATCCAAAACGCGGTCGCCCCGTTTGATGAACATGTACTGTTTTGCTACCTGGAGCAGTTTGAAAGAGGCTCTACTTCTGAAGCCTCTTGCCTTTGCAAGGCGGTGGAACTGGTCTCTCTTCCGCTGCCTTAGCCATTCACTGGGCACTTTCACTTACCGCGGATGCTGAGGGCGTATGCGCCTGCAACCATTTCGTAAGATGCTCACACTTGCTGGGATTCATTATCCAACTCTGTGGACAATTGCCGATCAAGTCGCAGAACGCGCAAGGTATGTCAACGATCGAATCAATCGTCGAATAGCGCCGCTTCGCGAAGACCCTATAAGTCCAACGACCGTCGTGGAGCTCCTTCTTTCTCGCGATGAGTCCCTTCTTTTCCAGTCTCAGTATAGCGCGTGACCCCTCTCGACTATCGGCGGTGAGTTTCTTCCAGAGCTCTGATTGAAGTATGCCCATATCTCCGAGTTCCATAACTATGCGTAGCACGTCCTGTTCTGTTGGACCTTTGCGAGNNGTTTTTCTATAACTCGCTCAAACGAAGTGAATCATTCCATTTAAATGTTTGAAATTTGATTTCGGCAACACTAGAATTTGCACGCAATCTGGGCCCTCGTGCCGTAACCCAGTTTGGGGTTATGTTACTCTCGCGCCATTCGGAATCTCGTGATCCGTGGTCAGCAGCGCGAGGCTTTTTTCTTGCTCCGCGGCGAGGAGCATACCTTGTGATACTTCTCCGCCGAGTTTAGTGGGCTTCAGATTGTAAAGGAAGATCACCCGTTTTCCCTTCAATTGGTCTGGTTCATAGTATCCAACGAGGCTTGAGACCGTTTGGCGTGTGCCGAGTGCACCGAGGTCCACGAGGATCTTGTAGAGCTTCTCGGTTCTGGGGACTCGCTCCACCTGCGTTATTGTGCCGACTCTTGCATCGAGTTTCTTGAAATCATCGAAGCTAATTTCGGCGACAGTTTTCGTTTCGCTCATTATTTGCTCTCCTCTTGCACCGGAATGGGTGTTTCGGATNNAATCGAATATGAGATCTTCGGCGCGTCTCGATCTCCTGCTATTTGAATATCATTTTCCGCCCCAAGCAGAATTCAAACAGCACCGCCCCCCATTGGCCACATATGATACCACTGCTGTCTCATACAAACGTTAATTTGCACGACGCAAAACCGTCGCTTCTGCACAATGCTCTCATTCTCACTAGTTCAACAGGTTTTGTACAATCAAAATCGGACCAGCCTTAGACTCTGGGCAGCAGGGTCACGGAGCAAATCTCATTCCAACCCTTGCATAGACGCGAACCTGTGATAGAGCCCGCGTACTTCATGCAAGCTTTATTACCAATTCGACTTCGACAATACGACGGTGTGAGTATTTGCCAAAGAAAGGTAAGCCCAAGAAAGGCGCGAAGAAGAAAGCGAAACGCATCGTGAAAAAAGCAAAGCCCAAAAAGAAAGCAATGCCGAAGCGTGCTCCAGAAACAATAGCACCTGCAGCTGAAGAAATGCCACCTTCAGAGCCAGTTCCAACAGAGACACCAGCCCCCTCAACATCTGAGTGGACATCGGAGTCTTCAGAAGACAGTCAGAAACCAAGTTAACCCCTGATAGCTCGCGTGCACACAAGAAACGCGAAGACATCTAAACTTCGCAGCTCCTCGTTTCTATCGGAGATTTTCAACAGTAGGTACGCCTCTCGAACCGAGTAACGAACCGCCTCATTAGAAGAAGAGTCCAAATTATCCGCAACGGCGGTTCACTCGCCAATCAGAACGCCAGACGTTTCTGTCTCGACGCATTTGAGGAAGCGTTAGAGGCAGTTGACCCATATCGCTGCCTCCAATCGCGAATGAAAGTCACGAACAAGCGACTTTTCGTAGGCCCAGTTTCCATTCCACTTCTCTCATTCAGAGAGATCTTCATCTTAGCTGTCGTGAAGGCTGGCACTCTGATGATGCGCGCCGCTCTCCGAACTCTTGTTGACTTCCCCATTCGGGGAATACTGGTTGCGTCCAAAGACCGAAGGCTGCCGAGATTTGACAATCGCATCGAAACCTTCCTTTCTGGGCATCCGATTCCCAACCAGGTCGGGCTTAGAGCATCTCAGCGAGTGATACAAGCAGCAAGCAGCCTAGCTGAGGATCAGCTGCTGTAATGTCTAATCTCAGGTGGAGCATCGGCCACGCTTCCGGCGCCAGCAAAGGGAATCACAATCCACGACAAGATCGCTATCACACACCAACTGATCAACAGTGGGGCTAACATTCATGAGATCAACACAATTCGCAGACATCTCTCACAACTGAAAGGTGGAAGGTTGGTCGAAATGTGCCGAGCCCGGGAGATCGTTTCAATGATAATCTCTGATGTTCCAGGAAATCACCTCCCAGACATTGGCTCAGGTTTGACAGTTGAGGATCCGACATCGTATCGGGAAGCGGTGGAAATCATGAAGCGCCATGATCAATGGCGGGAGGCGCCCCCTCGGGTCAGAGAGCACTTGCGCAAAGGAGTTCGCGGCGCGATCTCTGAGAATCCCAAGCCGGGCAGTCCAAGTTTTCAACGCGTTCACAACATCATAATTGCCGACAACAAAGACGCCTGCAAAGCGGCTGAAAGGTCACTTGCGGAAAGAAAAGTGCCTTGCACCATTTTGTCAACCTCTGCGGAGCTTGAGGCCCGTGATATGGGAAGACTCTTGGCCACATTGGCTGCCAAACCGAAACACTCCTCACGAATACCAGTGCCTCGCGGGGCCATCTTGATCGGTGGCGAATGTTCCGTGCGAGTCACTCGGAAAGGAGAAGGAGGAAGGAATCAAGTGGTCGCACTCTCCGCGGTTGAAGAGATCGAAGGACTGGAGGGAACAGTCATAGCAGCACTGGACAGTGATGGAATTGACTAAAACAGCGGGGCCGCCGGCGCAATTGTCGACGGAAATACTGCCCAGCGCGCGAGAAGAAGGAGACTGGATCCGAACCGTTTCCTTGAGAGACGACTCTGGCCCCTTCTTCAGCCGACTCGGGGACGCTCTGGTCACAAGGTCTACTGGGACGAATGTGGGGGATATCTATCTCATGATTTCACTGCTGAATTGATCACTTCACGATCAGGACCGGGCACTTAGCGTGGTGACTTACCTTATCGGAGACACTGCCGAGAAGGAATGCCCGGACTTCGGTGAGACCCCTACTCCCAATAACGATTAGATCAACTTTCTCAGACTGCGCGACTCTGATAATCTCTTCCGCGGGGACACCCTGAACAACTTTGCACTCGTAGTCAACACCTTCCCCCTTAACGCAGGACTCAGCTTTCTCCATGATCTCCTTACCTTCCGCTTCAATTTCCTTCACGAAGACGGTCGTAGCCAACACGCCCGCCTCTGATGGTGTCACCGCATAGAATCGACGCAGAAGTACGTGAAGAATGATCAGTTTGCCATGGTACGTCTTCGCCAGATCGACTGCAGACTTCAAGCCCTTCTCTGAAAAAGCGGACCCGTCAACGCCTACAAGAATCCTGGAGAACATGACAGTCGGATGAAAAATACGCGCCATGTGCGTAATAACTGTACTTTACCCTAAGACAACGTGAGGAAGGAACTGCGGCGAAGAGAGAGAATTATGACGGTCAATCGAAGCAGTTCGTATATGGGCAGCACTATCGAAAGGCCTCGGACGATTTGATCGGGTCGAATTTGCGGAACCACTTTATTATCCGAGCGATCAATCGTAATCGCTGGATATCTATGATAGATACCATCTATTCCGTTGCTGTAATGGTTTCCGATAGGAAAAAAGCCGCGCGGTGGTACAAAGAAAAACTCGGCTTCGACATCAAAGGAATCAGGAGAGCATTGGACTGTGGTCGCTCCGCCTGATGGGACTAATGTTCTGCACTTATGCGAAGGCGATCTGGAACCAGACAACACGGGAATCTTGTTACTACCAGATGACTTCGACAAGACCGTGCAGGAACTCAAGAAGACAGGCGTGCAATTCACTGGAGAACCCAAGAAAGAGCCCTGGGGAACCTACGCAATGATCAAAGACCCCGACGGCAACGAATTCTGGCTGATGCCAAAAGAATAATGCCGGACCAAGCGAATCAATCCGACCGACTGTTCACATTGAATTACGCAAGCGTGTGACCACGGATAGGTACTGACGAATAATCGTAAGCAAGACACTACAGATTCTGCGAACTCATTTTCTTGCTCTGGCAGGCAGTTCTCCAGTCGCTCGCCACGACGAGGCCCCAGTCTGCCCTAACTCAGCTAATCAGAGCAAATCACACAGTTGACTTCNNTCACAGGTTCGACGATCACTCGCGCGCCCTCGAGGGATATGAAGAGAGGTTGCCCTTTCTGCCACTTCAGCTTTTCAACCATTTCGCGAGGAATTGTAATTCTAAACTGGCCTCTGAATCCTTGCAATCTCACGATTTCTAAGGTCTGGGACAAGCCGCCACCACTTCGGAGTCCTGATGAGGACTCATTAGGCTTAATGAGCATTGCCAAGCCTTAAATATACTACAAAGACCTATTAGTACTCCAGAGGACTCGGTTTGGAACCAGCAGAATACTACCGCGATTCATCCGGCTTCTGGAAAGTCAAAACGCCCAAGCGCAGACGAATAGTTCACCTATAGAGCAGGATCCAAAGTACAAATCACCGCATCTAATTACGGCTCAGCTTCGATTTTCTTTAGCTGATTCTTGTACATATCCAGCAGCTCCTGCGAAGTAGTGGCATCTTCAGGGGCTTTGTCGTTTCGCCAGTTACCCGTGAACCTCGGGAATCTAAGCGCAAGACCACTCCCTGCCCTGATTGAGTCTCGACCACAAGTATGCAATGGAGACAAAGTAATCTCATCAGCAGCCACCTCCAAAACCTTTGAAGGGATCAACCACACGTCCGGCTGCATCAACGAGTTCACGCGCGGATGCTTCTGCTTGTCCAAAGAGGGTTGGATCATCTTTGGAAGATTGGACAAGTCTTCGTCTGTAAACCCTGAACCCAGTTTGCAGAGGGTCTCAAAAACATCGTTGCCACGGTTATACACCGCCATTAGCAGTGCACCGTAACCGCCCGCTCTCCTGCCCCTCCCCGCGAAAGCTCCCACAGGCACTAAATCGAAGGTGTCCTGCACTTCGGCCTTGTAGGATCGCTTGTACTTTATCCAGAGCCAACCGCGAGCTCCCGCTTGATATATCGACTCATTTGACGTATTCTTCACAACGAGCCCTTCACATCCCCCAGCCACCGCTTGATCCATGAGCGCCTCCAACTTCTCAGCTTCGTACACCTCCGTCTGCTCCGCAATCGTCAGATGGTCCGAGAGCTGTACGACCTTGACCAGCTCTTTCCGTCTTTCAAGGTAAGGGGTTAGTCCCAAATCTTCACCATTCAAGTACAACACGTCGAACAAGAAGATGGTGACTGGCACTTCCTCACTCATTTTCTCGATTTCGTATTTTCTACCTCTGCGCTGAGATATCACCTGGAAAGGTAGCATATCCCCCGTGTGCGGATCCACTGCAACACACTCGCCCTCGACTATTGCTTCCTTCGCTTTGATACCGCTCTGTAGCAGCTTTGTGACGTCAGGAAACTGGTCGGTTATGTCTTCAAGCCTGCGCGAAAATAAATGAACTCCAGTCCGACTGACGTGAGCCTGAACCCTCAGTCCGTCATACTTGTATTCCGCCGCTCCGACTCCCCCGAGCTTTTCCAGGATCTCACGTGC
>PMBQ01000221.1 GCA_003152955.1 Candidatus Bathyarchaeota archaeon | reverse complement strand
CCGCGCATGAATGTGGCGGCCGCAAACCCTGCTAAGTCTCCAACAACGCCTCCTCCAAGAGCAACTATTCCTGAATTTCTGTCAAACTCGCTCTCCAACAACTTGTCGAAAATCGTCAGCAGTGTTTGAACTGTTTTGGTCTCCTCATCATCATTCAGCAATGTCACTGAGACATCGAATCCGCTAGCTTCCAATGAGTTTTGGACGGGCTTTCCGTAGAGAGGCCACACAGTTCTGCTGGTCACAATCATCTGCTTAGGCCCAAGGTTGAGTTCTCTGAGGGCTTCTCCGACTCCTCCGAGAATATCGGAGCCTATGACAATGTGGTATGACCGTGTTCCGAGCGATACCGGAATCGTGCTCAAGTCAAGAAGCCGCCTAGCGCATTGTGCGACCGACTGCCTCAGCGGTAGGCTCAAGTTCTCTCATCAGCTTCTCGAACTCTTGTAGGTTCAGTTGCTGATTTGCATCGGAGAGTGCTTTCTCCGGGTCCGGATGGATCTCAATCATAAGTCCGTCAGCACCTGCGGCCACTGCAGCTCTCGCCATCGGGGCGACGAGATCTCTGCTTCCTGTAGCGTGGCTCGGGTCAACCAACACAGGAAGATGCGTTTCTCTCAGGAGCACAGGCACGGCTGACAGATCAAGGGTGTTTCGGGTTGCTTTTTCGAATGTGCGGATGCCACGTTCGCACAGGGCAACATTTGGGTTTCCTTCCAAGAGGATATACTCCGCCGCCTGTAGCCATTCGTCGATGGTAGTCATCATTCCGCGCTTCAGTAGGATAGGTAATTGTGATTTTCCGGCAACTTTGAGCAAGGAAAAGTTCTGTACGTTTCTCGCTCCAATTTGTAGCATGTCAGCGTATTTGGCGACTAACTCAACTCTTCCCGGTTCCAGTACTTCAGTTACTACTGGGAGCCCGGTCTCCTCGCCTGCCTTTGATAGCATGCGCAGGGCTTCCTCTCCAAGACCTTGGAACTCGTATGGGGATGTCCGGGGTTTGAAAGCCCCACCCCGCAGTAGTGAAGCGCCCGCTCGTTTGGCTCCTTGAGCGGCTTCTAGGAGTTGGTCCCAGCTTTCAACGGAACAAGGCCCTGCGATGACGGCGATTCTTCCCGCGCCGATCTCCGCCGAACCCACCCTGACTACGGATTTCTCCTTCTGGAATTCCCTGCTGGCCAGTTGTGCTTTATGACTCGGAGTAACGAGTCTCTCAACGACTCCCGTCTCCTCTAACTTCGTTATGACTGCTGAAGGTAGCTTAGCGTGAGTCACAAGCAGTGTTTTTTCACGCCAAGATACAATTCTTGCTTCCAATCCTTGCACTGACAAGAAACTAAGTGCTTCGTCAATTTTCGCTCTGGCCAAGTTTCTTTGGGTGACTATGATCAATGGAGGCCTTTCTCTTCTTTGATCCCAAGTTTGTCCTTGCGTTCGATGGCACGTTTTGCTGCAACTGTGATGTGGCGGGCTGTTAGGCCGTGGAGTTCCATGAGTTCACGTAAATCGCCGGACTCTCCGAATCGATCATGAATCCCGATCATTTCGACTGGAATGGGAGTGTGCTTGCATACGATCTCAGTTATGGTTCCCCCTAGGCCACCGAGAATGTTATGGTCTTCGACGGTGACGATTGCCCCAGTCTTCTCGGCCAGCTGGATGATCGCCTCTTCATCCGCTGGCTTGATCGTGTGCATGTCGATTACGGAGGCCCTAATCCCTTCACTTCGAAGCAGAGCTTCTGCTTCAATCGCCTCTGAGACAAGCGGGCCAGTGGCAACGATTCCGACATCCCCCCCTTCGCTGATCTTTCTCGCTTTGCCGACTTGGAACCCGTCATTGTCATCGAAGATCGTCAAAGCGTCGCCTCTTCCAAGCCTGATGTAGAACGGTCCCGCAGTTTGTACGGCCGCTCGTACAGTCTGTCTCATCTCTGTAAGATCAGCAGGAAGCACTAGTGTGATTCCAGGAATGGATCTGATGATTGTAATATCCTCGAAGCATTGGTGTGATGATCCGTCAGCGGAAGGTGAGATGCCAGAATGCGTCGCGATCATTTTTACGTTCAACGCATCGCGTGCCACACTGTTTCTGATCTGTTCCCAAGCCCGACCAGCCAAGAACGTAGCGTAAGTGCTAATGACAGGTATCTTACCCGTCGATGCAAGTCCGGCTGCGGTTCCCACCATGTCTTGCTCGCTGATTCCGAGATTGAAGTATCGTTCCGGAAACGTCTCGAATGCGCTAACTCCAGTGGATTTCCCTAGGTCACCAGTGATCACGACTAGATTCTTGTATTCTCGACCGAGATCAACCAGGACTTTACCAAGTTCTTCTCTCAATGTGGGCATGGGGGTTTTCTCATTTTCGCTGATCAATTCCCAGATCCGTTAGTAGTGTCCCGCAGTTCTTCCATAGCCCATTCTAGGTCCTCCTTGCTGAAGGCGATGTTGTGACAATTTGCGTCGCCTTCCAAGAATGATAGACCTTTGCCCTTCACCGTCCGCGCGATTATTACCGTTGGGCGGTCCGTTGTCCATTCCGCTACGTCAAATGAGTGGTGAATCTGCATGAGGTTGTGTCCGTCAATTTCGAGGACCTGCCATCCGAAGGTGCGCCACTTCCTATCCAGGGGNNCAGGGGCTCCTTCTTCTTCACCCTCTCGGTGGCGTCGTCTGATTGCACGCCGTTTCGATCGATGATGGCTGTGACGTTCGATAGGCCAAGGTGGCCTGCAGTCATTGCGGCCTCCCAGATCTGCCCTTCATCGCACTCGCCGTCACCTAGGATAGCGAAGGAACGGTAGCTCTTACCATCCAATCTTCCAGCGAGTGCTATCCCGTTGGCGATGGAAAGCCCTTGGCCGAGCGATCCAGTTGAAACGTCGACTCCTGGCGTCCTTTTTGTCGGATGTCCTTGCAGCATGCTTCCCGTCTTTCGGAGCGAGTGAAGCGTTTCAGGGTCGAAGTATCCTGATCGAGCAAGAGTCGCGTAAAGAGCTGGAGCGGCGTGGCCCTTGCAGAGAACTAGTCTGTCTCTATCTGGCCATGTTGGGTTTTTCGGATCATGTCTCATACGGTTGAAGTATAGCGATACGAGGATCTCCACACATGATAGGGAGGGTCCCAGATGACCACTTCTGGCGCTTGCTATCATGGCGACGATGTCGCGTCTAATCTGTTGCGTCATTTCTGTGAGAGATTCCATTCGTTCTTTTGATGATTCGAGTTTTGCAGATGATTTTGGTTCAATAGTCTCTATCATAATTTCACCTTCGCTGCCGGCCCGAGTGATCGTGCCGAGCTAGCGTCGATAATAGAAGGCAAAGCTCACAAAACGCGCAAAAGGTGCAGAGCCTATTCCTACTTGCATGAGCTACGCCTTTACTTCGAAGTTCGACCTGTAAGCTCATGTTCAGCTACTTAAACCAAGTATCGGAACCCGATACGCTGCTTCGAAAGGGGTGGTATGTGCTGAGCCGGTCTCCGCAACTACGACAGCTTATGAACAAGAACCCCATACGCCGCGGCGGGTCAAAGAGCCATGGTGTGGATCAAAACGATCTCTGAGGACAAAGCGCGNNGAAACGCGCGTACGAAGCAATATCACGAGCCCGGGGTAAAGTTTCCAACATCATGCGTGCTCAGAGCCTCAACCCCAATGCTCTGAGGGCTTTCCTTGAGCTGTATACGACGTTGGTATTCGGCAGATCGAGTCTCAGCCGTGGTGAGCGCGAGATGATCGCGACCACTGTCTCCGTCCGCAATGGGTGTAATTACTGTGTTTCGCATCATGGGGAGGCATTGAAGTTCTACTTGAAGAATGAAGGTCAGGTTGACTCACTCGTGGGCGGTCAGCAGCCTGAAAGCCTATCGGCCAGAGCTAAGGCTCTTACAGACTACGCTCTCAAACTCACTCTAGAGCCAAGTGGAATTGTAAGGGAAGATTTGGACGTTTTACGCGCGGTCGGAATTAGTGACTCGGAGATCCTCGATCTAGTCCTGCTCACAGGCTACATGAACCTCGTGAACCGGATTGCACAAGGGCTGGGCATAGAACATGACGAACAAGAAGCCCGAGGATACAAGTACTAAGGTGCAGGTCGATTCTCAAGATCTCAGATAATGATTGATCCTAGGCTCCTGACAAAACTCTAATATGGGTTTCAGTAGAAGTAGCTACCATCAAAACACGAATACGCATGGAGTTAATGCAGCACCCATGAAGCTGCCCATTTTCTTTCACTGAAGCGACCCAATAGGATGCTTTGTAGGTAGTCATTTTGTCACTTCTCCGGAACGTTATCGGACCTCACCCTAACCTTTCGGATTACGTGAACGCTATCAAGAATACTACCGTAAAGTCAACCATCAAGAAGCGAATACAAGAGTATCAACCTAGACGATATGCGATTGAGAAGTTCTCCAGCCTGATCGATCGCTACTTCTTTGTTGTCTTCGCCACAGAATGGAATGCGGAATGCAGAGCGCAACTACCGAACCTGGTCAAATTGTTCGTTGCCGCGAACAACGCGGCTTTGAACATCAAAGTGATTGATTTCGATGAGAACCGGGACATAGCAGACGAGATGAACGTGCTACGCATCCCAACGATAATTGTGCACGATCGAACCTGGCGTGAGATAGGTAGGTTCGTTGAGAAGCCACAGCACGGTGGCACGTTGGAAGAGGAACTGTGGGAGATTATCGAAAAGAACCAGAGCAAGCAAACGTAGAAGACTTGTAAATCACAGATGCGGTTTTCAAATTACGTAGAAAGAAGAGAACTGTGTAGCTGCTATTCAGGTCCCTAATACTTATCACGCCGACGAGTTTTCCTTTTCTGACGACGGGGAGATGGCGGCTTTTTTTTCCGAGCGCATCGCCATCAGAGTGTCGAGCACGGTAATGGACGGATCGCATGTGATGATATCCCTGTTCATGAAATCCTCAGATAGGGCATTCTTCATGTCGGTTTTTCGAGCGACGAGTCTGATGAAATCGCTCCCGGTCAAGATGCCTACTGGTTTGCCGTTGGTGACTATGATTACGCTGCCAATGCGGCTCTTTTGCATCAGTCTCGCAATGTTCGTCAAGTTCGAAGTGGGTTTGGCAGTTATGACCTTGCGCACCATGATTTCGCGAACTTTCTAAATCGCCTGCAGCTCGCGTCGCCTATTGGGATAACAATCTTATTCTTGAGCATCATTTATCGCTTGTCCAAGCCGTGACTTGGTGTTGGATACATTCACTTGCATCCGGACCAGGCGCGAGATTCGCGAGTACCTGGACAAGCCAATTCCTGATGTGGCTCTTCTGAAGATCTTGGAAGCGGGGCGTCTTGCCCCGAGTTCAAAGAATTCACAACCTTGGCATTTCATTGTTATCGAGAACAAGGAGACTCTAGCCAAAGTAGCGTCCTTGACTCCCACTGGTGCCCACTTGACAAAGGCACCGCTGGCCATCGCTGTAGTTATGGATGGAGCAAAGCTTCCGGAGATTGATGGTACCCGAGCAATCCAGAACATGGTCTTGCAGGCTTGGGACATGGGAATCGGAGCCTGCTGGATCACCAACTTCTACGAAGATGGCGTGAAAGACGTTCTAGGCGTCCCCCCAAGAATGAAATTGGTCACCGTCCTACCATTCGGCTATCCAAAAGAGTCGAAGACAAACCGAAAGAAGATACGCAAACCAATCGAGGAAATAGTCTCCTACGAGAAACTAGGACAGCTATCGCGCCAAAGATGATCCTTCTTTCTGAATCTATGATGCGACCGAGACAGGCGAGTCGGGCGGATCAGTTCTTGATCGAGCTTAGGAGTGTAGCCCCCCGTACTGACCCTCAAGAAGAGAAAGCAGTACGAGTGGAATCAGTGTCCGATGTACAATCTCAGCTCGAGTCATACTTGTCTGATGAATCGGGGCTTGGCCCCGGACAGGCTCAAATTGTGTTCATTCCCGTAACTGAGAAGCAATTGGCAGATTTTCTTCGCGAGATGAACTCTCGAAAATTACCCGTTACGATTTCAGGGGGCAGGACCGGAATCGTGGGCGGGGCCGTTCCTAAGGGAGGTGCCCTAGTGTCCTTAGATAAAATGAAGAGCATTGTCGGGATACGATGGGACGAGCGGAGCAGTGAATGGCGAGTAACGGTTGAGCCCGGAATCAAATTGAAGGAGTTCCAAGAGCGAATCGAGAGGAAAGATCTACGGATGACCACTAACGGTGCGTCGGAGTCAGATTGGAAAGATCTTCCAAAGTTCCTGAGTGACTCGCATCAATACTTCTACCCGCCCGACCCTACGGAGGACTCCGCGTCTTTGGGTGGAACGGTCGCGACCGATGCCTCTGGGGCTAGAACCTACCATTTCGGACGTACGAGAAATCACATTCGGGCGCTCCGAATTGTGCTCGCTACGGGTGATGTTCTTCAGATCCGTCGCGGGGAGAACATTGTCGATTCAAGTAGAATCTTTCGAATACACTCCATGGATGGTGGTGAGAAGACCGTTCGGATCCCCTCTTATGAGTTGCCTCATGTGAAATCGGCGGTCGGCTATTTCAGTCAGAAGAAAATGGATCTGATAGACCTCTTCATCGGATCTGAAGGAACCCTTGGAGTAGTCACGTTAATCGAAGTCGCTCTCACGACGAAGCAAGAGAATACTGCGATGTTTCTAGCCTTCTTTCCGTCGAGTGACGAAGCGATCGGGTTTGTGATCAAGATCCGATCCTTGAAAGAGATTGAGAGCTACTTGACTGTAAATTCATTGGAGTACTTTGACGCAAATTGTCTATCTCTACTTGGAAGATTGAAGAGAGATGGCGTAGTCGGAACTGGGATCCATTTTTCCGAGACTATGTCCGGTGCAGCTGTTTTGTGCGAATTCTCGTATCATGATCTTCCGAAGGCTGTCGAATTTATTGAGAAGCCGCTAGCGGAATTCGGATCATCACTTGATAGGGCAGTTAGCGGAGTGGATGAGCAGAGCAGGGAAGAGTTGAGAAAATTAAGGCATGCTATCCCTGAGGCGATAAACAGGATCGTAGCTCAGCGCAAGTCACTCATCCCAGGAATGCACAAGATCGGAACGGATACTGCTGTTTCTGATGAGAAACTTCGGCCGATGATGAATTCTTACAACACTCTGCTGAAAGCGTCAAACCTCGAAAACTATGTCTTCGGTCATATTGCAGAGAATCATCTTCACGTGAACATACTTCCGAGAAAGTCCGAAGAGCTCCTTGAGGCGGAGAGGCTCGCAGAGAAACTTGCCAAAGTAGCGGTAGAGCTAGGAGGCACTGTGTCCGCGGAACATGGAATTGGAAAGATGAAGAGAGGTCTACTGAAGATCATGTTCAGAGAAGCTGAAATCAACCAGATGGTGGCGACAAAGCGCGCATTGGATCCTAACCTTATCCTATGTCCGGGTAACGTCTTTCGAGTTTGACGAGCTGAGAATAATTGTCAAAGCTACAGGGTTGAGAGAGGGACGGGTAATGTTCGTAACAATAATTGGGTATTGAAGGGATGCTGGTGTAACAGTGCGCTCCACTGACAACCGTTGGCCGTAAACGGTTTTTTATCTGAGCAATTCATTTCAATTCAACGGAAGTTTTGTGTAGTATGAAGTCGGGTGAGAAAGAGAAACCGATCGAAATCGATGATCGTTCGAGCCTGATCTACACGTTGTCGGACGCCGCTACGCTCGAGCACATGGTTATGTGCGGCTACCTCTTCGCTGCCTTCAGCCTAAAGCTCGGACCAAACGAAGGACTGAGCTCACAACAGCGTTCAGTGGTTGAACGCTGGGATCGAGCCATCACAGGCGTTGCCGTCCAAGAGATGCTGCACCTAGCGCTCGTGAACAATCTTCTTAGCGCCGTCGGCGGGGCACCCAGCTTCGATAGACCGAATTTCCCCCAGCGCTCGAAGTATTTCCCCTCCGCGGTCCAAATGGTCCTCCTTCCGTTCGGAGAAGATGCTCTCCGACATTCCCTCTTCCTTGAGAGACCGGAGGGAATGGAAGTAGAGGACGCGGAAGCTCTGCTAAGCACTCCAGTGGAAGAGAAGAAACCTGGGCAATTGGAGGGCATGATGCCCTCTCACCAAGAATACTCAACCGTCGGTCACCTGTACAGAGGCGTTGAGCAGGGCATACGTGATCTGGCAAAGAAATACGGTGAAAGGAACTTGTTCGTAGGATCCCGGGAGGCCCAAGCGACGAAGGATTACTTCGGGTGGGAGAAACTCGTTCCGGTCAAGGATGTCTCATCAGCAATTGCAGCGGTTGAGGAGATTATCGTCGAGGGCGAGGGGGCAAAGGGAGATTGGAAAAAGGCACACTTCGGCAGGTTCCTTGGCATTTACGAAGAGTACAAGAAGATGAGGGAGGACGATCCGAATTTTGAACCGGCCAGACCAGTCATCCCTGCGTATACTAGATACCACGATGACGTCACGGAACCAATCGTGAAGATAACTGATCCCTTGACGCATAGAGTCGCCGACCTCTTCAACTCGACGTACGAAGTCATGCTCCAATTGCTCACAAGGTTCTTTCTCCACGTGGGCACCACGCCCACCGAACTTGAAGTCCTAGCTAACACTGCAGTGGACGTAATGGCCAAAGGTGTCAGGCCGCTCGGAACGTATTTGACAGCGCTCCCCGTCGGACCCAGCCACCCCGGAAAAACTGCTGGTCCAGCGTTCGAAATCTACCGCAGGCACTCATACTTGATTCCCCACAGGCGCACTGCCTGGGTCATCCTTCACGAGCGCCTACTGGAACTCTCCGAGTATACAGCCTGGCTTCACACACTCCCACAAGCGCCGCCGCAGCTTGCCGAAATCGAACGCGTGTTGAAAGAGTCCGGCCAAGCCATGAAACAGCGCCCAAAGGCACGAAGGAAATCACCAAAGAAACGATAGAGAACTATCGCGCACTCCGGTCGATGCAACGTGGCAGACAGGAGGTAGTCTTGCTGCCAACTAGGCGCAAGAATTAAAGGCTAATGCAAACCAATCTAATCGCGATTATCTTCTGGATTTGATATTATGAAACTGTCAGACAAGGAAAGTGCTCCAGTCGTCGAAATGCTCGAAAAGTCGTCATTGTGGTCAGGTCTGAGCAAGAAAGACCTGAAGTCTATTGTCAGATTATCTAAGGAACGTACGTATGAGACTGGTGATGTTATCGTACAGAAAGGGGAAGGCGGGGTAGGATTTTATTTGATCTTGAAAGGTTCAGTGGAGATCAAGTCGGATGGAAGAACAATCGCAAAGCTCGGGCATGGACAATTCTTCGGGGAAATGTCAGTCATCGACAATCAACCAAGGTCAGCCGACGTCGTTGCCGTAGAGCCTTCAAGATGCCTAATTCTTTCCGCATGGTCGTTCAATGCACTAATTTCAGAAAATCCCAAGATAGCGCTCAAGATGCTCCAGGAGTTCGTTCGCCGACTCCGCAGCACCAACCAGGCACTACATGACTAGACCGCAGTATCAGATCGAACGCACGCAACACGCAAGATCACACACACGTGTACTTTCAGGCGTGCGCACAAACACGAAAGCAACGGCTCAAGCTCCGTTTCGCACATAGCTGGTAGCTTCCTGTGACCTTCAGGCTAGCTATGCTAGAAACGACAATCCAATTATCGGTTCACCAAATAGAACAGCGATTTGATAAATTACGCAGTTGATGTAGACTGCGAAACCAAGAACAACAGGAAAATAATAGGCGGACGACCCCAAAGCATGTTTTCTTGTTGCAACCACGAAGATCCCTACTAAGATGCCTGCAATGAGAACTCCGATTGTGTAAGAATATGCTAGAGAATAGAGGAAGATCAATGGAATGAGGAAAACCAAATGAAGAATTATGATAACCTTTAGAGTTGCTACTGTGGTGTCGAGTCCTCTCCAGACTGCATATGTTACTGTTCCGCTCTCTCTGTCGAACTCATAGTCGTTGATATGGTTCAAAACCTGTGCAATGCAGCTAAACACTCCGATAGAAACTGCGACCAACCAACTAATCAACCCGAGAGAGCCAGCGATCGAAGAACCCCACAATACGAGTAGAACAAATGCGATGAAATGCCATATGATATCTGCGCCGGGGCGTCCCTTCAACCTCAATGGAGGAGATGAATACGCCCACATCCAAAAGATAAGCAGCAAACAGAAGAGGAATACCCAAAGGTTGAACAAAAGGGTAACAGTGAGAGGAGGAATGATGACGAAGATGATGTTGACGAAAGCTCCGGTTTCTGTTGATATCTTCCCGGATGCCATTGCGTTGAAATGGATTTTTTTATGATTTCTTCGATCCG
>PMBQ01000309.1 GCA_003152955.1 Candidatus Bathyarchaeota archaeon | reverse complement strand
TGGCGGGCCCGGAGGGATTTGAACCCTCGATTTCCGGCTCCGCAGGCTTACGTGAGAACACTTGGATCTCTCAGCGTCCTAATCCGGACTAGACTACGGGCCCCGGCTGCTGATTGCGAATTGTGGTTAAAGAATTGTTGGGAACTAGGCGGGTTGCGCCTTGCCAATCGCTCGCTCCAGGGCGCGGGCAACGTTTTCGCTCCCCATCACCTTAATGTAGGGTCCGAGCCTAGGGCCGCGCGGCGACCCCAAGAGTATCATGTACAGTAGCCTGAAGAAATCGCGTGGTTCAAGCGCATATTTCTGCGCCAAATTGAAGATCGCATTCTGAATCACCCTCTCGTCCGTTTCAGATCTCACGATTGACACGAGGTCTTCCACGGCCAGCTTTTGTGGGTTCGTAATCTCAATCTGCGTTTCAGGTATCTCTTTGAAGTCCTTAGCCCAATTCATCGCGTATTCAAGTCGATCCTGAATCTCTAAGGTCGATGCAGTTTTCAGATGACCGTACTCGCGAAGCTTTGATTCAACATATTCACTCATCTTGTCAGGTGGTGCCACATTGACTAAGTAAACGAGCAGGCTGTACGGAATGTGAGTTGCCGGACTTGAGGGGGGCTTTAGAAACCATGAATACTCGTACAAACCCCTCAGCTTAGCCAGCTCCTTCTCATCAGCAACCGTCCGTTGGTTGAAGTACGTCTCTTCTAATTGGTCCAGTTCGTTAACGTATGTCGGAATGTCCTCGACCCCAAGGTTTCGGGCTCCAGTGATGCGCTTGAACATCAGCAAATTCAGTGAAGGCGGAGGGGCGTACTTGAACCAAGTCTGCGGGGTAATCACGTCCAACGCGGACTTCGATTTGGAAATCTTCTTTCCACCCTTGTCAAGGAAAAGTTCGTAGCGCACATGGTAGGGTGCTGGGTACCCCAAGATCTCTTCGCACACTCTGTCGTTGATTCGGACCGAATCGGTGAGTTCTTTGCCATGAGCTTCGAAGTTTATCTTAAGCGCGTCCCAGCGAGTCGCGAATTCCGCCTTCCACGGCACCTTACCTCGCCCATCTTTGATATCGGCGTCGCCCTTGAATCCACAACCCTCCAAGGTCTGCCCCTTGATTTCTGACTCGCCTTCACAGACGTACCGCACTTTGTCTGTGGCGGGTTCGAACTCTAAGCTTCGAGTCGTGTAGATTTTTCCGCACGATCCACATATCGGAAAGTAAGGCAGCATCGTCGTGTATTTCTCCTGGCCCACCTCATCCTTGACAATCTTGCCAACGCGATCAGCTGCGGAGAGTATCTTTCGTATCTGGTCCGTGAAGAGACCTTTCCGGTAATCTTCAGTGGCCGAGTGGAACATGTATTCAACACCGCACTTGTCCATGGCCTCTCTGAGAAGCGAATTCATGTGTAAGCCGTAGCTTTCATGACAATTGTATGGGTCCGGAATCGACGAGACTGGATGACCAATGAACTTCTTGAGCGATTCAGGCATCCCCAAGGGGACCTTCCTCAACCCGTCCAAGTCGTCAGAGAAGGCGATGAATTCCGACTTGCGCCCTTGGGCTTCTAGAGCGAGTTTGATGCCATAGGCACGGATTACGTCTCCTAGACTTCCGATGTGGGGAATTCCAGACGCCCCGAGGCCGCTCTCAGTTCTGAGCGCGTCAACTTTCCTTCCAAGTTTCTCTTCACGTTGGAGGACGCGGTAGGCAACCATATCGAGCCAAGTTCCACGTCCAATAATGTCGGCTTTCTCACGTCCTCTCCTGTGAGCTCAACTGTTCCTGCAACAATACTAAAGGTTTAGACTGAGATATTCTTATACATCAATAGGTTACGGTAGCGAAACAAGTCTAGAAAGACGGGAACTGGAAGTTCAGGCCTTGGCAACAAGCTCATTCACAATTAGGCTATCCTCGATCCTGGGAGTTAGTGTTCTGATTTTCCTGCTGGATTGGTTCTACCTTACATACGTAATCTCAAAAGGACTTGAGCTAAGGACCCAAACGCTCACGCTGAGCAGCGTGAATGTATCAGTGTCACTTCTATGGTTGCCCATATTCGGCGTCGTATTGTTATCGCTTGTCACTTGGTACGAAGCTTACTACAGGATCTTCCCTCGAAGAGGGATGGAGATCAATCCCATGGGCCGAATGCGGCTTGTGAGAGCAATAGCCTTCTCAACGACTCTATTCATTCTTGTTCTATTTGTCCCCGCCTTTATTGGTTCGAATTGGTTTTGGACCGGTCTAAGCGCAGCCGGAAAAGGGAGCACCCTGGTTTTGGGTTTCGGTAACTCACTCCTAAATGGCGTTCAATCACTGATGACCATGAATCTGCTGTGGCAGTACTCGCTTTCGCAGACTCTGGCGGCCGCGGTTATGGTGTTTGGCGTGTGGGCCTTGAGCCGAGCCACTCGAAGAGTTCGGAAACAGTAACTACAGCGTTNNGTTCAGGTTCAAGTCTATCAATAAGGGCTAAAAGGCCCGTTGTTTGCTTTCAGAGGAAAGGCTCATCTCTGGTAGATGACATGGCCGAGCAGTGTCCCCTCTGTGAAAGGCCAAAGGAATCTTCTTCGGAATTCTGCAGCCTTCACAACACTGCCTTGAGAAATCTCGAGAACGCGTTCTCTTCATGGAACAAGGCCTACGACGGAAAGATCTCCAGGGAAGAATGCCTCGACAAGATCGGGACCCTACCANNCGGTCAAAGAAGTGATTCATCACATCCATGGAAAGGGAGTGGCAACCTAGATGGTGACCACTCTCATTGTCACTGAAAAGCCCGACGCGGCGCTGCATGTCGCGGAAGCGCTTGGAGCGAAACGTGCACCCAGGCGAATCAGTGTTGGAGGTGTGCCGTTCTTCGAGGTTGAGAAGGGAGGTGAGCGTATCGTCGTGTGTTCCGCGCTTGGGCACTTGTATGCAGTCGCCTCCAAAAGAGGCGAAGCTCGAGCACAATATCCAGTCTGGGAATTTGAGTGGAAGCCCAAACACCTCGTTGAGCGAGGGCAGGAAAGGCAGAGGAAATGGATCGAGTCGATCGCCAAAGTTTCAGAGGGCGCTGATCGTTTCATCAACGCCTGCGACTACGATGTTGAAGGTTCGCTGATCGGCTACACGATCTTGAAATATGCCTGTAATGGTGCCGACAAGAAAGCTCAACGAATGAAATTCTCCACCCTCACCGCCAAAGAATTGCAGGAGGCGTACTCGAAGGTCGCTCCGGAACTTGATTTCCAGTTAGCCTATGCCGGTATGTGTCGCCACGAAGTCGACTGGCTTTACGGGATAAATCTATCCCGTGCCCTCACTCAAGCCGCATACAAGGCGAGTAATCGTTATTCCACGCTCAGCACCGGCCGAGTTCAGGGTCCGACGCTCCGCTTCGTCGTGGACAGAGAGAAAGAGATTACAACTTTCGTTCCCACCCCATATTGGACCATCAAGACTATCATCGATGTGGACGGCCAAGCGATCGAAGCCCAAAGCGATATCGAACGCTTCGAAGTGAAAGCCAAAGCTGAATCAACAATCAAGGACTGCGCTGGGAAGAAAGGAACAATCGAAAAACTCGAGTCACGGACCTATCGTTTGTCACCTCCAACACCATTTGATCTCACAGCCCTGCAGACCGAAGCGTACAGGCATTTCCTACTCACACCCCGATTGGCCTTGAGCATCGCTGAAAGACTGTACCTGGATCAAATGATCTCCTATCCGAGAACCTCAAGCCAGAAACTCCCACCTTCAATCGGCTATGTGGACATTCTGAAAAACCTGAGCAACATCGAGGGATACCAATCCGCAACGACTAGGCTTTTGGCTTCCAAGCCTCTGCTGCCAAATGAAGGACAAAAGGAAGACCCAGCGCATCCAGCAATCTACCCAACAGGTTCAACTCCGAAGAGAGGCCTCGACCCTCGCGAACAGAAGATCTTCGACCTAGTTGTTCGACGCTTCCTCGCAACATTCGGAGAGACAGCGACC
>PMBQ01000423.1 GCA_003152955.1 Candidatus Bathyarchaeota archaeon | reverse complement strand
TTCTTGTCGTACTCTAACATGACTGCCGGAACAGGTCTCGGTGGCGGGCCACCGATTACCTTCGCGCCGTTCACAAGATCAAATTGCCCACCATGGCAGCAGCAGTATCCTTCCGTCCCGCGCGCCTTGTAGGATGAATTGCATGGTGGCGATGAGCCTGAGAAGAGAACCCCGTAGAAGCAACCCAAGTGTTGGCATACGTTGCTGTAAGCAACAATATCGGAATCAGGGCCGACACCGTTCTGCGCACTTTGCCCGACCTTCAAGAGCACGTTAGGAGTATCGACTAGGGGGTAGTTAAACCGCAACGGCTTTGACGAATCAATTGCGGAAACATTGACGAGTTTTATTCTAGGCCAGGCGAGTGGCTGATTTGATGTCCCCTGCGTTGGAGGTGGAATGAAGCCGAGTATTCTTAGCGTGCTGGCGATTGAGCCGAGGGTTGCTAACCCTCCGAGTGCAAGAATGATTTTGAGGGAATGCCGTTTGCTTTTTCCGGTCTCCGCAATATCGTCCCTTTGGAGTTCCCTAGGAGTCACTTGGTGCACCTTTGCTCTTTTTGGGAGCTGCGTACCAAGCGATCACTGCCATGCCGGCGATGAAGCCGACCAGCAGCATTGCAAAGCTAATGACCGCCGCTGTCTCGAAGGTGATTCCTCCCGGCGCCGCTGATGTGATCACAGTCGACTGCGAAACCGACGTAGCTGACGACGCAGGCCCGAGTGCCATTGTATACCATGATGAGATGCTCTTCGTCATGCCGTTGTCAGCCATCTGCGTCCATCCGGCAGGATGCGGGACGGCCGCTGGAATCGGATGTGGGCCGCCATCGAAGGCGGCAATTGCAAAGTAGTACGTCTGGCCTNNGTCGTTAGAGGTCGAGCCTCGACAAGTGTCCATGTATGGTTCGTGTTATCGTAGACGCCCTTCGCCCATACCAAGAGAACATCGTGGGGGATATTGTTCTCCGCGTAGCCTACAGTGCTGTTGATGTTACTCGAGTCGAAACCCAAGGTGAAGAAGCCTGTGGTGTTTAGCAGCTGGTTACGGGCGTAAGAGTGGGTGAGGTTTAGGAGCTTCCCTGCCAAGGGAGTCCCAGCTCCGCCNNTGGTCCAAAGACCACCAGACGGCGAAACGATCAGAGCGATAGTAGGTGGCGTTGGCGAAGAAGAGCTCAGGATACTTTGGATCCGAGGGCGCCCCACTGATACTTCGATTATTTTGGGTGGGATCCGACCACTTAGCCCAAAAGAGAACATGAGTACCATTGTTCGCAATCTTGACTGAAACAGACTTGACGAAGCCTCCATAGTCGTCTGAGGCTGTAATAGGAATCTGGAGCGGGGCAACCTGATTCCAGAAAGCCTCTTGACCGGGCTTTTGGATATCAACGGAACCTTTCACAAGGGGAGCAACTATGTTTGCCGAGAGTTGGGCGCCAACTGGAACTCCCTGGAAATATGTGGCGGAAGATAAGAGCACCAACATCATAACGACGGCAAGTATTGGGCCTAACGACTTTCCCCATGCCGAACCATTCCGCATGAAATACGTCCTCAACTAGACCGTGACATGGAGCATTTATTTTAATGTCAGCTTATTACAGCTATTATCGTATTTTCTTATGGTGGGGCCGGTGGGATTTGAACCCACGACCTCTGGCCCCAAGACCTTTGTCTTCTTGGAGACGCCAGCGCCCCAGGTTCACCGCGCGCATTTGCGCTCTGGTATCCTGTTGGCGGAATCGTGTTCCCAGACCAAGCTGTCCAGAGTGTTCGGCAACTGATCTCTTCTAGACGACGGCCCCACTCAGCGCAAAAAACGAACGAGCACTCATAATAAGCTTTCATCCCGCGAGCCCAAGCACCGTGAGAATTCTATTGAAATTCTCCACTGATGGCTCTTGTTTGTATTGAGTTAAAGTCTTCAGTATCTGTCCTTTTCTCGGAAAGATTCTGGACGCGTGGATTGTTCTCGATATGCGGCCGAATAGGAAATACTGGAGGAGTGAAGTCACGTTTGCGACACGCCTGATGGTGCTCGCACTTTCGAAATCCACTATGCACCCTTCTCCTCTCGGATTCACGAGCACATTCTTTGGTGCGTGGCTCAGCTCTCCATGATCCAGCCCTACAGAGTCCAGCCTGAAACATGAGTAGAGGAGTTTTTCGAGAACTTCCTTCACGGCTCTCCTGTCGCTTGCAGTTTGTGTTTCAGCCCATTTGAAGAGGGGTAATCCGTTGAAGAACTCCATTGCTAGGAAGTTTCTTGTTGCAGTGATCAAGCGGGGCCCCACATTCACGCTGTTCGCGAGGCGCAGCAGCTTCCCTTCGTTAGTCATTGATGGTCGATTGGCATCATCTCGTCTGATCTTCAACGCCACCGTGATTCCGTCCAATTCCGCCAGTGTCACAATGCCAACACAGCCCTTCCCTAGCACTGGAATCCCGTCTATGAGGGTTGAACCACTGAAGCGCAACGAGGTGACCCCTGCAGCAGCGAGCTCTCCTACCCTGTCTCTCAACTTCGCCTCGTTAGAGATGGGGTAAGTGAGAATTTTAGAGTAACGAGTCCCCGGGATTTTCGTTACGGGGATCTTCTGGTTAACGAGCAAGCCATGCAGGCCTTCCGGCAAGAAATACTCTCATGAACTTAGCGAACTCGTGATTAGTTGAAAGCAAGCGTCCAATGTCATTGCCTTCAAGGACTCTCGCCTTTTTCTTGAAGGCTGGGATCATTAGCGAGGCTACTCCGACGTTCGCTCCACCGGTACGCAGAGTTGATGTTAACAGAGTTTGGGCTGAGGCGACAGTTCTCCTTTTCTGAACGAACCACCGTCCGTCCTCAATCCACGGACCAGAAACCGTATCCTTCTCCTCTAGATGCTTTGAGAGGAAAGAGGAACTTTCTGTAGTTCTGTAGACCGGTGGTCCTCTGTGTTTCTTTGAGTTCGAAAGTTGGCTTAGCTCTAGTTCGAAAAGTAAGACGCTCAATTTCATCTCGTCGGTCCAGGATGATGATCTGATGATCTCAAAATCGTTATTCTCAAGCAGATGAGCTAGAGCCCTCTGTGTTCTGAAGAGTTGGCTCCACACTACATCCACTACAGCATCGATATTTCCCATCGCAATGCAAATCATGCTCGAGCCTCGGCTCTTGATTAGTCTATGGAATTCTAGGTTTGTGAGTGGTTTGATTTCTCGTTCGGCGAAGAATGTTGTGGATGGTTTGTTGAGGAACATTCTTGATGCGGCGACAAAGGTCCAGAGTTGAGTGGAACGTACTGCTGCGCCTAGGTTGCGACCTTTGTCCACAGGATCTATTACAACGAGCGGCTCGATGAAAATACGATGAGCCTCTTCGGCTCTTCCCTCGTAATAATTCTCCACGTCGATGAACCGGTCTTCCTTCCACTCCGCGAACTTTTCCAAGACTTTCTGAAAGCTTCCGTGCGAGATGATGAGAGTTTCGCAGATCATTCCGCTGAACCCGCCTGTCTTTATGTCCGCGCCGTAGGCTCCGATGCCCCTCGTGAACGCCTTGAGTAATCGAACTTCGTCTCGCTGCTCCTCGGCGAGGTGAGCATGAACATACTCCGTATGGTATGGGGTTCTGTCTGTTGCGCTGAGCCATTGCCCTTTCTCCACGCTGTAGCATGGCACAACGTTTACACGCAGACTTCCACCTTGAAATTTGACGACAGATTCAACGTACGGGTGCTCTGCAAATCGCTCGACGATCTTGTGAGGTCGAAGAGCCCTTCTAGCGATTGGCAAACAGACGTTTCGGAGTTGTGTCTTTGTCAGTTCGGGGGAAACTTGCATGAAGATGTCAGCGTCAACGTAGTCCCGGACCCAAGTGTCCTTTGCAACGGACCCATGCAAGCGAACCTCTGCAGAGAGCCCCGCTTTCTCGCACTCTCGTTCAACTGCTATCCTGATTTCTTCGGCCCTGGCCTGGACGTAGTTCCTGATTCGTTCTGATGGAACTATCCTCTTCTTGACTGCATCGCAGACCTGGGCGACTTTGTTCAAGAAAGAACACTTGCAGTATTGTGTCAGCTGGAAGCTGCCACTTCATGGATTGTGGTGTAAATTGGCCCCTTGGGTGTCAAAGTGCTCCTCTTCAATCGTACAGCCCTTACAGGCATTTTGCCAAAATCTTGTTCGCGCATGCTCGTTACGTAATCTGCCAACGCAGCTCTGTTAACAGCTGACTTGACGCGGGCGATGGTGAGGTGGGGGCTGAATCCCTTGTCGTCAGGAGACAAGCCGATCTGCCTGAGTTTGGGTTCCAGTTGGCGAAAGATTTCATTCAGCTGTTCTTGACCGTGCGTCATTCCAACCCAGATCACGTTCATCCGGCTTGGACTTGGGAAAGCGCCGAGTCCGGAGAATTCAGCTTCGAACGGTGAGAAGCGAAGACCCTGCATAGCCTCTTTGACCAGTTCAACCGTTGTTTGAGGTATCTCGCCGAGAAAGCGAAGCGTTAGNNAGATGCATTATCTCAGGATCCACAAGCTTGAGTTGTGCCCGAGTCTGATCCAATCCCTTCTGTGCGGTGACAATGCGCTCTCGGACTGTAGGCTCGTCTAGGTCAACCGCTACGAAACTTCTGATTCGGTCTTGGGACACTCAAGTTTCCAGCTTAAGCCTAATATTGAATGAGTGAATTTAACGGTTCACGAACAACAGCAAATGCGGGGACGTTTGCCGGCATATGCAAGCTAAGAAGAAAATGATTGCCATTTCAGGCATGCCAGGCGCCGGCAAAGGAGTTGCAGCTGAAGCTGCCAAACAACTCGGCTTGGAAGTTTTGGTTCTCGGAAACGTAATACGCGAAGAGACCGAGCGAAGAGGCTTGCAGCCGACCCCGAAAAACGTAGGA
>PMBQ01000010.1 GCA_003152955.1 Candidatus Bathyarchaeota archaeon | reverse complement strand
AGATACTGCCGATGCGCTCTACATCCAGCCGATCAAGGCCCTTGGCCTATCCACCGAAGGAGTACTCACTCTTCAGTACGCCCTGAAACGCGCAATTGAGAACATCTTCCAGATCGAATCAAGAGAACTTGGTGTCGAATCCATGGGGACCTCAGACCAACCCAATATCCTGATCTTCGAAGCGGCGCAAGGTAGTCTTGGGGTGCTTTCTCAACTTGTTTTGGATGTGAACAAGATGCAAGAGGTATTCAGAGAAGCATATTCGCTGTGCCATTTCAGCAAGGGTGAGGACTTGCATCCCGAAAAAGGGCCGGCAACATACGACGATCTCCTTAGCTATTTCAACCAGCGCAATCATGCCATTATCGATCGTCACCTCATTAAAGAAGCATTGGAAAAACTAATGGTGTGCGAGCCGTCGATCGTAACCAACCCTTTATCAGAAGACTACGATTTCCAATACAAACGGTTGGAGGCAGAAAGAGACCCCAATTCCTCAACGGAGGAGAAGTTCCTGAAATTTCTGCACACCAACAAGTTGAGGCTTCCGGACAATGCACAGCACAAGATTTCGGGGTACTATGTAATGCCCGATTTCTTCTACAAACCAGACNNATGGGAGTGTTCATGACAAACCACAGGTAAAGGAGGACGACAGCCAGAAACGCGACATGCTCAAGAAAGCCGGGTATCAGGTCCTTTCGTGGTACTATAAAGATTCACTTGATGAATTCGTGGCTAAACGTCCAGATATCTTCTTCAAAGTGAAGTAACCTATGGACTTCGACTACAAACCCGGCTCACTCGTCCGTGTCAGAGAAAGGGATTGGATTGTTCTTCCATCTCAAGACAAAGATCTTGTTCTCTTAAAGCCCTTGGGAGGGTCAGAGGAAGAAACTACCGGGATATTCCTCCCACTTCGTTCAAATTACGATACGATCAGCTCGACGAATTTCCCCCTTCCGGGGGAAGATGACATATCCGATTTCGCAACTGCGAAGCTTCTCTTTGATGCTTGCCGGCTCTCCTTCCGAAATTCTGCGGGACCATTTCGCTCATTGGCGAAGCTTTCTTTCCGTCCTCGCTCCTATCAGATGGTGCCCCTCATCATGGCGCTACGCCAAGAGACCGTGCGAATGCTTATAGCCGACGATGTTGGGGTTGGGAAGACTATTGAAGGAGGCCTGATCATTCGAGAGTTGTTGCTTCGGGGCGAGATCAAACGATTTGCGGTGGTGTGCCTTCCGCATCTTTGTGATCAATGGCAGGAGGAGCTCCTCAGCAAATTTGGCATTGAGGCAGAAGTCGTACGATCCAGCACTGCGGCGCGTCTTGATAGAAGAATTCGGGGCGACCAGAGCATTTTCAAGTATTTCCCTTTTCAGGTCATATCCATTGACTTCATCAAGTCATCCGAACGCAAGCAAGTCTTTCTCAATGAATGTCCTGAATTGATACTAGTGGATGAAGCTCACACCTGCGCGAAGCCAACCGGCGCCAGCATCAGTCAACAGCAGCGCTACCATCTGATCCATGACATAGCTGCCAGATCAGCTCAACATCTCGTTCTTCTTACTGCTACACCCCACAGCGGTAAACAGGAGGAGTTTCAGTCACTGCTTGGCTTGATCGACCCGACATTTGAACCCGTTGACCTACCGTCGGCGGCCCAGCATATGAAGAAGGAGGTTGCGAGGCATTTCATTCAGCGTAAACGGGAGGAAGTTGTCAGATGGATGGGGGAGGAAACAATATTTCCAAAACGGAAGCCGACCGAAGACCCTTATGAGTTGTCGCCAAGGTACAAGAAGCTTTTCACAGACGTACTTGATTTTGCTCACGAATTGGTGGAGAGTGCGCACGGTGGGAAGAGAAATCAACGCCTTCAATACTGGACTGCTCTTGCGCTTCTACGTGGAGTTATGTCTTCACCACGTGCAGGGACCGACATGTTGCGTAAGCGTGCTCTGAAGGAACATGTCGAGGAGTTTGTGGCGGAGATTGGAGAAGATCAAGACACCAATCCGATTTATGACAAGGACGTAGGCATGGATTCAGATACAGCTCCTACACAGGTAGTCGAGAGTACGGCTNNATGTGAAGAAGCTCAACCAATTGGCGGATGAATTGGAGCAGCTCGGTCTTCTCGCCCAAGACTGGAAAGTAGCAAAAGCTCGGGAACTGTTGAAGAGTTGGCTGAATGATGGACGCAAGCCGATCATCTTTTGTCGATATATTTCTACCGCGAACTACATTGGGGATATACTCAAGCCAGAGTTGGAAAAGCTCCACCCTGACATTCTGGTCGAAGTGATCACATCGGAATTGCCCGATGATCTGCGAAAAGAAAAGATCACGCTGATGGGTAAACATAAGGGGCACCGTTTGCTGATTTCGACAGATTGTTTGAGCGAAGGCGTGAATCTCCAGGATCATTTCGATGCACTGATCCATTACGATTTGCCCTGGAATCCGAACCGTTTGGATCAGCGTGAAGGCCGCATCGATCGGTTCGGGCAACAGGCCCGTGAAATAATGGTCTCATTGCTATACGGCAAGGACAATCCTATAGACGGCGTCGTTTTGGACGTGTTACTGAAGAAAGCAAAGGAGATTCGGCGAAACACAGGCTACACAGTGTCTTTTCCTGAGGACAGTCAGACCATCATGGATGCGGTTCTGACGGCTGTGTTGGTCAAACCGAGTGTCGCAGTCCACGCGATGGACCAATTCGAGATTGATTTTGGTGAGATGCCGGAAGTGATAGATAAGAAGAAAGCTGTTGCTGAAGCTTATGCCCGCGCTGAAGTTAGAGAGAAGGCCACGCGAAGCATCTTTGCTCAATATGCAATAAAGGCCGAGGAGATCGAAAAAGATCTCAAGGAGAATGACGAGGTCATTGGAAATGTGAGTGCTGTGGAGAAGTTCTTCGTTGCAGCAATGCAGTATTTTGGTGCCCAGTGTGTTCCGTACAAGGATGGTTATCGAGCATTTCCATCGAATCTTCCTGAGTCGCTGAATCCTCTTCTCTTTGAGAACCAACGGGAGTTGTTGGTAAGCTTCAAATCGCCAACGCCGGAAGGCTATAAGTATTTAGGGAGGAACCATCCATTCATTGAACAGATGTGCCAGATACTCATGGCTGAATCTTTGTTGAAGGGCAAAAGCCACAAGCCTGCTCGTGCTGCGGTTATCCGCACGAAAGATGTGAAGACGAAAACCACGATCTGTCAATTTAGGGTCCGCAATGTCATAGAGGAGCAGCACAAATCGAACCAAATCGTGGCAGAGGAGATGTTGCTTTGGGGGTATAGGGGCAATGCAGGGGAGGGTAAATACCTTACATATTCAGAGACTAAGGATCTCCTGCTATCGGGGAATGCCTCAAGCAATATGTCTGTTGAACAGCAACGACATTGGCTTGCCGACGAGCTCCGTGGGGTCACTNNTTGCGGTCGATCGGGCAAACCATCTGGTGGAGGCACATGAGAGGTTTCGAAAAGTTGTGGGGGGGACGAAATACCGGGCTGTCGAGCCTGTGTTGCCTATGGATATCATGGGAATTTACGTCCTGATTCCAGAGGTGCCCACATGATCTACCCCTCCATACGTATCGAAGGCAATATCATATCCCAGGAGATTCTGAGCAAACTGGAAGAAGGAGACTATCTGGGACAATCCGCCAAAGATTTCGGGTTTGAGGGGCGCACGAAGGTGAAGGATGAAATCGCTTTTGCCTGGGCAACGGCGAAAGACTATTGGCGGATATTCCAACGCAAAGTAGATCGTCTTCCGCAGGATGCTACCGCCACAAGCGAAACTCGCGCTGATTGGATGAGGCCTTTCTTGGGGCTTCTGGGTTATCAAATTGGGCTTTCTCGGGCTGAAGTCTTGCACGAAAAGACCTATGCCATTAGCCACAGGGACATGAGCATAGGCGGGTTCCCAATTCATATCATGGGTTACCGGGACGAGCTTGACAAAAAGCGCGCTGAGGGTGGCCCCCGGATGTCGCCTCACGGTTTGCTTCAAGAATTTTTGAATATCTCCGAGGATCTTTATGGTCTGGTTTCAAACGGACGCTATCTCCGCCTACTGCGAGACTCTGGCCGGCTTGTTAAGCTGTCGTTTGCGGAGTTCGATCTTCTACGAATGATGGAGGACGATCTCTATGCAGACTTTGCCATCATGTACAGGTTGCTCCATAGGTCCCGGATGCCCAAGGCCAGAGATCTAGGAGCTGAGAGTCTTATCGAGCGATATCACCAGGATTCCATAGATGCCGGTTCCCGCATACGGGACAGGTTGAGCAATGCTGTAGAACAGTCAATTATCCTTCTGGCAAATGGCTTCCTCCGACATCCCGGGAACGAGAAACTGCAATCCGCGATTGAGGGGAAGCATCTAACACCAGAGATCTACTATCAGGGGCTTCTCCGACTTATATATCGATTTCTATTTCTAATGGTAACAGAAGAACGTGAACTGGTTTTCCCCGAAGGTAACCAGGGTCGCCGTGAGATTTACTACAACTACTACAGCTTGCAGAGGCTCCGCAAACTTTCAGAAAAGCGGCGATATGACGAAGGACGCTTTGACGACTTGTGGGAGGGACTAAAAATCACATTCCGATTCTTTGAGAGCAAGGCGCACGGTGAAAGAATTGGCATTCTGCCGCTCGATGGTGATCTTTTTGGGTCCGATGCGCTTGGAGAAATAGCAGAAAGTGGTCTAAAGAATGAGATTCTGCTCGAGTGTATCAGGGATCTCAGCGAGTTCAGCGATGAGAAAGGCGTTCGGATACGCGTAAACTACGGATCGTTGGACGTCGAGGAATTCGGCTCGGTTTATGAAGGATTGCTTGAGTATGATCCCGCAATAGCACGTGGCTCTGACGGCTGGAGTTTCCAATTCATCAAAGGTGACAAGCGCGCCTTCAGCGGCTCTCATTACACCCCTGAAGAACTCGTTCAGCCTCTGATCAAACATTCGCTGGATTACGTCATTCAAGACAAGTTGAAGGCCAGCATTGGCGTTCAGGAAAAAGAGGCCGCGCGAGCGGCCAAACGGGACGCCCTTCTTTCAATCAAAGTGTGTGATGTTGCCTGCGGAAGNNTTCAGCAGCCCGCCGAATCGCCACCGTGCTTGCACAGGTTACAACAGATGAAGAACAGCCATCGCCAACATCCTTTCGTACGGCAATTCGCGAAGTAATTCGGCATTGCATTTACGGCGTGGATAAGAATCCTCTCGCTGTCGAATTATGCAAAGTGGCTCTCTGGTTGGAAGCACACAACCCGGGGTTGCCGTTGACATTTCTTGACCATCGGATCCGTTGCGGCGATTCGATCGTGGGTTTGGCACGGAGGGAGGAAATTGAAAAGGGGATTTTGACCGAAGCTTTCAGAACTCTCCCTGGCGATGACAAAGAAATCGCCTCTCTGTTTCGGAAAACGAATGAAGCAGAGGTGGACGCTCGCCTCGCTCGGCAGGAGACGCTCGGCTTTGACGCAGAATTTGCGATGGAGTTGAGAACACTTGTCTTGAAAGCACACGAATTGCAGGAGCAGAAGGACGATACCGCTGAAGACTTTCACAGAAAGAGGGAGTTCTACAGCTCAATGCGGGGGGGAGATTATTGGCGACTAAAGAACATTGCCGACTTGCAGATTGCGCCGTTCTTTACTCCCAAGACGCCGGAGAAAAGAGACTCGCTTGCGACGGATGCGAGATACTTTGAGGTTGTTCGCAATAAGCGCCCAAGTCTCGGAAATCACATATACAATGCTACGGCGGTTTCGGTTGAGAGAAGATTCTTCCATTGGTTTCTGGAGTTCCCAGAGGTGTTCGAATACGGCGGTTTCGATTGTATACTTGGCAATCCCCCATACCTCGGCAGCAAGAAAATCAGTAGCAATCTGGGAACTGATNNGAACTGACTATTTGACTTGGATAAAATCATATTTTGCAGGGACTGACGGTAGCGTTGATCTAGTAGTCTATTTCCTAAGGAGGGTCTACGCGTTACTCGGCATGAAATACTATTGTGGACTGATAACCACACAATCCATTGCGGAGGGAGAATCTCGGGAGGCCGGTTTGACGCAGATAGTCCGTTCTGGAGGAAGCATCATCTTTGCACAAACTAGTGTCGTCTGGCCGGGGGAAGCAAGCACGCTTGTAGACCTAATCTCGATTTGCAGAGGGATCTCGGCCGGTCCCAAAGTGCTCCAGAACAAAAACGTGAACAGCATCAACTCGTTCCTGCAAGAGGGCGAGGAAGAATCCTTGCCATTTGAGTTGGCCCGTAACACCAACAAGTGTTTTCAGGGATCTGTGCCCAATGGCTCCGGCTTTTTCCTCTCACCAGAACTAGCGTCCTCCATCATCATCGCGGATCAGAGAAACAAAGAAGTGATTTTCCCGTTCTTGATAGCCGATGATGTGAATGGCGATTACGAACAGACCCCCAGTAGATGGATTATCAACTTTTCCGACTGGTCGAGAGACAAAGCTGCAGAATATGTAATCCCGTTCAGTATAGTCAGAGAAAAGGTGCAACCCCTTCGCGCAAAGAGCAAAGACAAGAACTACAGAGACAAATGGTGGCAGTTTGCCAGGAATGCGAAGGGCATGTATGTCGCGATAGACAGGATTGACTGTTACATGGTTGCGGCCATTCATACCAAATATATCAACTTCGCATTTAGGAACGACCGTCTGGTTCTCGACCATGGTCTCGTAGGGATTGCGCTAAATGATTATGAAAGTTACGGCATACTTCAATCCAGTATCCATGAAGTATGGGCGAGGAAGTATGGCACGACTCTTGGAGGCACAGCTCGATATAATCCTACTGACTGTTTTCAGAACTTCCCATTCTGTTCCACAGCAGACATTCAGGTGCATAGAAATCTTGTCAGCCTAGGTCGGAAGTACTTTGGTGATCGTCGAGATATAATGCGAAGTATCAAACTCGGGTTGACAGATTTCTACAATACTGTGCACTACCAAGATATCAATGTAGAATTCTTCGAGACGCAGTTTGGTCAGCCGCAGTCAATCGCCGAAAGCACATACGATGCTATTTTAAACTTCCGAAATCTCCAGAAACAACTAGATGGAGCAGTGGTAACCGCCTACGGTTGGCACGATCTCGATCTTGAACACGGCTTCCATGAAGTGGAATATCTGCCAGAAAACGACCGCGTCCGTTACACCATCTCCGGAAGGGCGCGCAAAGAGGTTCTCAGACGGCTCCTGAAGTTAAACCATGAGATACACGAAGATGAAGTGAAGAAGGGGCTGTGGGCCGAGAAGAAAGGTGCGAAGGGAAAGAAAATTGCAGAAAGCAAGACCCGCGACGATAACCAGTTTCCATTGGGGGTATAACATCGATCATCGCGACTACGGAATCCTACTATGGATTTATTGAAAAATGCGAACTCGTTGGTGAAGATCTTGAATTCATATTTGATTCCTTTTTGGCAGATGATTATTCGAGGCTTGTTGCGTCGCGCGGCGACTTGTCCATCGTTGATGTTGCTCCAACATTGTTCTATCTGAGAATTCATCGTTCTGATGTCAAAAGGGTGTTCATCGTTTTCAATCCTTTAAATGTGGAATCGCGATGGACCACAATTACATTGTCGACAACCAAGCAAGGAGTAGTGGCTCAGAAATTCACAGAGGATTGGAGTATTGAGACAGAAGTCTATGTGAGCAGTATCTACTTTCTTCACGCTAGGAGGAGGGATGACAAAGCGACGATAAGACATCTCAGAAGTCTATGTTCACTGAATCTACTCGCTGTCAAAGATATAGCTAGCCTTTCGGACGTAAAGACATCGATCAGGCGCGAAAATCTCCGATTCGTTTCTGTTTATGATGTCGGTCAAGGCAATGCTAATGCTGTCTGCACCGAAGATAGTAGGCCACATTTGTACTTTGATCTAGGGGGGGGATGCCTTCAAAACAGGAAGACATACCAAACATTAAAGCGATTCTGTATCTCAAGTCGGCCGGTCGTATTTCTTTCGCACTGGGATTTCGATCACTATTTTTCCGCGACACAAGTTCCTTCACTTCAGAAATTGACGTGGATTGTGCCGGATCAACAAGTCGGCCCACAGGGGTTCAAATTCGCACATAGAGTTGCACAATCCGGAAAGCTTATTTTGTGGCCCGAAATCCCAACGATTACCAATGGGATCATTTCCGTCATTCAATGCACTGGTAAGCGCCGGAATGATTCGGGCTTGGCGCTAGTCGTTACCCTGGGGAAAGGCAGGCACAGAAGGAACACACTTCTCCCGGGCGATTGCAGATACCGACATATTCCCGGGTTGTCCCAATTCAAATTGGGCGGATTAATCGCATGCCACCATGGCGGAGACATAGGAACGCGTCCTCAAATCCCGGTCACGCAGAATGGTTTGATCGCCTACTCATTTGGGGTCCACAACACTTTTGGACATCCGTCTCGCGGGACACAGACATTGTACAGAAAGCACGGGTGGCAGAATGCTCGCGAAACGCCGCAAGGCAATATTGCAGTAGAGAATATCAAGAAAACTCCCGCATTGGCTTGTGGGGGGCGGAAGTGTGATTTGGTCATACGTCAGATCTACTAGGCATCAAGAACTCAAATGAACTCCCCTCTTCAGAAGAGAGATTTGTTGTTAGCCGTTCAGAGGAGTTTCGTAAGTTTTGTTCCAGGAAACGAATCGGCAAACGAAGACTACCTCCCAATGTGGCTGCTGAGACCAAATCACGAAATCACGAAGAGGTAGTGAAGAAGGGGGAAGAGAAGAGAACTCAGAAACAGAACATGGTCCATGGCAAAAAGGCAGGGGATCTATTCGGGTAAGCCTCGACCTTCAGGTGTGATCGGTCTCTCATAGGAGATAACATGGCATCATCAAATGGTATCGAGGTCAAGTCCAACGACTCTGATCATTTCGTCCAAGATTTTCTGGATGGATTTCTTGCGAGAGGTTTTGGCAGCCTAACGAAGAGTGAAATTGATGTCCTGTGTTTCCACTTGTTTCAGAAATACGCAAATCTCGTGTCCAGGACTGGCCACGAGATCAGCCTCCAGTTAAAACTGCCCGAGCAGAAGGTGACGCGATTGCGGTACGAAGCCGCACTCCGTCATGAGAAGTACTCGGAGGATGCCTACAAAGAAAAGCTCCGGGCATTGCTTCAGACAGCCCAATTTGAGGTAGATAGCCACCATATGGTGTTTGGGGTTGAAGACAAGTTCCTACGCCTGGAGATCCAACATCGTCTGTCAAAACGTGGCAGTTTTGCCGACAGTTCATTCAATGCTGCCCTCGTAAGGGTTCAGATCGATCGATTTGTCGATCTTCTTCATGAGCTATACGAAGCGAAAAGCATAGAACGCATAGAAAAAGCCATCAACAAGGTTCGGAAAGCCTCTGATCAGTTGACCTTAAAGCTAATGCTAAGGAAATATCTTGAAGGACTAGCAACTAATGCCGGAAGGAAAACCGTCGACCTTGTTGCGGCTGGCATAACGGGCGGGATTTCAGAAATACCAACCCTACTAGTGACTCTGAGGTCTCTCTTTGACAAGGGATACAAAGTTGAGGACAATCCCAATGACAATCTCACATGACAGAATCTTTGGATTGTCACGGTATGTGCTTAGGAATTGCAGGACGATCGCATGGTAGATTATTTCAATTTTACAAAAGAGGATCCTGAACTGTTGGGTGGTGTCTCTGTTCGTGATCCACTTGGCCTACAGGTAATCTGGAGTGCCCTGGGAAGAAGAATTATACCTCATCTCACTGAGCAGACCACACGAGTCGAAGGATTCCAGGTTCTCGCAACCATCTTTCATTTGTACGAGAAGTTCAAAGATCGCATAGATCGGGACTTCGAAGAGTACAGACCTCTTTTGAAAGGAAGGAGCGCTAAACAGACGTTCGGGCTGCAAAATTTCTTCTTCTTTGCAGAACAGGCATTCGCGTACATCTATTTCAGACAGGAAGGCAAATGGAATCTGCCTGGCCAGCGGCAAGTAGTGGCATTTGCGCCTGAACCGATGCTCTCCGAAAAGCGTCCAATCCTTCGTGCGCAACTGTCAAACGGTATTTGGGGCCTCTATAGGGGCGCTGCCATCAGAGCTTCTCTGTTGAACGAAACGGGACAATACCTGAGTGGCGAATCAGTCCAAGCTATGGTGCTCAATGAGGAATACACCCGGAGGAGTTGGGGCGATCTATTCGAGTACATCAGAACAGCGATGCTTGAGGGTGAATGTGCCATATCCACAAATGGGCATGCGACGCTTGTCCAGATGATGGTGGACATTATCAACAAAATTCCCGACCGCAAGTTGTTGCGCGAGAAACTTCTCAACCCTCCCGATGGAGACATCGTTCGGCCCCTTGCTGAATTCTCCAGCGATTTCTTGCGAGAGAACAATGATCTCCGAGCCCTTTTTAGTAGGGGCAAGAAGGAGTTCCCTGCGCAAGCGTCCCATTTTGATAACGTTGAAAAATGTGAAGATTTTAAAGGGAGCATCGAATCAGTCTTTGAGTGTCTCCTCCATTTCAATGGCCAGAAAGTGTCTGCTGCAGCCCGACACCTTGATTTGGACCTTGCGCGGTTTGAACGCGTGCGTGAAGCATTTAACGGAATTGATAGCTGGCTTCCAGGTCTCCCAAGTCAACGATCAGCGTATCTTGGTCGGACTATTGATACGAGTTCTATGATAGCGCTGATTGAGAGTGTTGTACGTGCGCATACCGAGATAGCCGACTTTCGGGGTGCCGCAAAGTGGATCATGATTGGAGACGACGGTCGTTTGGTCTGTGAGACAGAGCCATTCACCTCTCAACCCGAATTGCGGATCACGCCGGGGAAAGGGTGGCGCTATGACTACTATATTAGTCCGCTGGTGAGCAT
>PMBQ01000332.1 GCA_003152955.1 Candidatus Bathyarchaeota archaeon | reverse complement strand
TGAGTGCGTTGCCATCAATATCCGCCGCGCGGATGGCGGTTACCGGACGCCAGTTGTTGTAGTAATATTTCGCGTCCCAACCGGTAATCAGTGCATCGCCCACCGTCACGTACAGTTGCGCAAAGAGCCGGGCATTATCGACAAGCGACATTGCGCGTGAGGTCGCAAAGAGTCTGATGTTCCTGGCGAGTTGCACGTTCGGGTTCTCCGTATGAAACCTCGCGATTTCTCTTTGCTGGGGTGTCGTGAATGAGCTGTCGCGCGAGCCGTAGCGTTTCACTTCGTCGAAGTCCCTTGTATAGACGTCACTTGTAAGCGAGGGCGGACCGGGTGCAGCGAATTGTTCCGGCGCATTCAAAGAAAACGGTCGGAGCTGCGCAAGCCACGGGTTCAGCGGTTGGTACTGAGCCGCTCCCGGGGGCGTCGGTTGATACACCCCCGGTCCCGGNNGCAATGCCCCTTGTCTTCGTGCTATCGTTGGGCAGGAGAGCCAGTGCAGCCGCGTACACAGAGTCGATATACGGCTGTTGTGAAGCATAGAATGTCAGTAGCACCCGTCGTGCTGCAGCCGCAGTTGCCGCTTCTTTGGATGCCCACGGCGCGGCATTGGGTGGCGCGACAGCAAAAACGGAGTATCGACCGTCGATAGCATTGACTGCATCGTAGATGGCAATATGCACGTATGCCATATCGTGAGTAGGGCTTCTCGACAGCGCCGGCACTCTCAGCATAACCGTGATGGCTGTGGCGTTCCAATCGATCACCGCATCTGCGCTGGACCGAGTGACGGACAATATCATGACGACTGCCAAAAGCAAAAGCATGCGCTTCATAACTACCTCCGCAGATGATATGAATGGAATGGTGACTCAGGTTTCAGTGGAAAATGTAGAGAAGGGTTGGAAGGTAACCTATACTCCATTTTGAGTATTTTGCGCCGGGCAATGGGGTAAATCAAGAGGAATATCCCCCATTTGGAGTAGAGAGATGACTTGGAAGGAATAAGAAGGAGGCGCTACCTGTGGAGATACTTCAGCGTGGCTTCAGTGCGTGATCTAACGTGGAGCTTCTTATAGATATTTCTGAGGTGGGTGCGGACAGTTTCGGAGCTAAGGAAGAACTTCTCTGCAATTTCCTTATCTTGATATCCCTTGGCAACATACGAAAGAATCTCGGACTCGCGCTTCGTCAGGTTTTCTGTCTCCTTGGATGACTTCCCCATTTGCTGAAAGGCCTGCACGACTTTCCGTGCAATCCTGTCCGACATGGGAGAGCCGCCATTGTGTAAGTCGCTGATGGCATCCAGCAACTCCGACGGAGGCGTCTTCTTCAAGACATAGCCGCTCGCTCCCGCAACAATGGACTTAAACACGTTGTCATCGTCTTCATAGATAGTGAGCATCATAATTTGCAGATCGGGATGCTGTTCCTTCAATTTCACCACGCACTCAATCCCGGACATTCTCGGCAGTTGGATGTCCATCAAAACAACATCCGGTTGCAGCTGAGGAATCTGGGCGAGCGCTCGTTCTGCATCGGGGTATGTTGCTATACAACGATGACCGGGAGAGCCATTGATCAGCACAGCAAGACCCTCACGGATCTCATCTTTGTCTTCGACAATTGCGACGTTAATCGGCATGATCTTTCTCAATACTCTACTCATCAACAATACTTCGAATCCAGCTAGCGCGCAATACTCCAAATGGAGTAATCGAGGGTCAGGTCTTACTCCGTTTCTCATCTTCTGGGCTTCTCATAGGTATACGTAGATAGACTCTCGTTCCTGAAGGCTGATTCGACTCAAACTCAATGGTTCCCCCAATATCTTCAGCACGCTTTTTCATGCTGTGAAGACCTATGCCTTCCCCCGTGCCCTCATTGAAGGAAAAACCTTTCCCGTTATCTTCGATGACAACCACAATGGTCTGGTTCTCCGCGGTCAGCCTTACGTCAACATGAGTAGCTCCAGAATGCTTCACCACATTATGGAGGGCTTCTCTTGCTATAAGGAAAATGTTCCGCCTTGACTCGGCCGCAAAGCGGGAATCGGGCAAAGTTTCCGCAACCTCCACGCGGCACTGTATGGAAGAGTGTGCAAAATATTGTATTGCGTATGTACGCAGATATGCAGCCAGATTTTCAAGGTGATCATTCTTGGGGTTGATTGCCCAGATAATCTGACTGATGCTATCGACAACCTCCCGTGACCGATCTGAAATCTTTTGAAGGTGTACTTTTGTTGCCACACCGTTTCCGATCTCGCGCTTGGTCAGCTCACTCAGGATGGCGATCTCCGTAAGCGTGGACCCCACCTCATCGTGCATGTCGCGGGAGATGCGGAGCCGCTCGAAATCGAGAGCTTGTTGTTGCTCAAGCGCTCTCAGTTGGCGACGCAGCCGCGTAATCTCAACATAACGAACCGTACCGCCCGCCCCCCCAAGTACTACAATAGAAGCAAGTGTCACGAACCACCAGGCTCGCCAGAATGGGGGAACGACAGAAAAGTTTAACGAAGTCGTTTTTGCGCTGGGGGCCCCGCGGGCATCAAAAGCTCTGACCTCAAACGTGTAGTCTCCCGGCGGCAATGCGGCGTACGTGACTGCCCGGATTGTCCCCGACGGACGCCAACCCGGATCGATCCCGGACATGCGGTATTGATACCGAACATCCTTCTGGTCTCTGAAGCTTATCGCTACGAATCCGATCTCGATGTGGTTCCGGTCGTACGGTACATTCACTCCGCTCGTAACAGCAAGATCTACTCCGTTGGCTCGAAGATTTGTGATAAGAGGTGATGGGAGGACCTCATGTCGATCATCATTTGAAGGATTGTACACGACGAGTCCGTCCATGGTCACAAACCACAAGCGGCCGTTCTTCGTCGATCCTGAACAAAACACATACGAATCCGCAAGGTCGCGTTTTCTATGAACCACTTTTGAACGAGCGCTGTCAAGATATCCAAGACCCACACCAGTGCTGACCCATACCCTACCAGCATTATCCTCAGTAACTGAGGTGACAATGTTGCTCGGGAGACCATCCTTGATCGATCGCGTCTCGATGTTCCCATTATCGTGAACGATAACCCCATTTGACTCGCTAGCAATCCATACTCTCCCGTCCTTATCCTCCCTGATCGAGGCAATTCTCTGTTCGAAAGCTTTCTCAGGTAACGGGAAGGGACGAAATGATCCTCGGGAGATGGAATCAGCATCAAGTCGAGCAACCCCGGTGTTGAAACCCCCGGCCCAGATATTTCCATGCCTGTCACCAGCGAGTGCGCGAACATATGTCTGTTCGGAAGGGATGCCTTCCCGATCACTGAAAATGCGCACAAGCGGAAGCCTTCTCCCCGGATCGAGCAGGAGAATCCTGTTTCCCTCGCTATACCATACCATGTCGCTTCGATCGACGGTGAAGCAATTTGGAAACCCGTCAGGAAAATCAACTTTCGGTCGAAGGGTACGGACAAGTTTCAATCGCGAAGGTGCATCCCCGCTCTCTGTAACTTCATAACTTGCCAGTTGGGAATTAGAGAACCCTATCCACAATCTACCACGATGGTCGACGAAAACAGAGTAGGGCAGAGTGCCCTTCACGGGGACACCAAAAACAGGATACGCCGGGCGGTCGCCCCCTCCATCTCCGACTTCAGCGAGAGCCTGATGCCAACGTCCAATGGAGTCTTCCCAGGTCTCGCAAAGACCGGAGGGTGTAGCCACCCAGATGTGACTGTTCGAATCAGCCGTACCAATCGAGTATTGATACGGGGGGTTTATGTCGTTGAGCGCAAATCGGTATGTGTTCGTCTCTGAGAGTCTTGTGATCCCTCTGGCGATTCCGCCGACCCATAAGTTATTCTCTCTGTCGACAAGTGCAGTTTTGAGTGTATTCTCCATCAAACCATTGCTTGTGGTGAAATGATCAACTGGAGATGATATGAGATTGGCCTTGCGAATCCGATAGAGTCCTGCGTACGAACCAAACCATAGGCTTCCTCGATGATCCTGCACGAGGAAACTCAAACCTGATGCTTGCAGCTTGTTCACAACTCTGCAATCCCGGATTTGTACGATATAGCCGTTCACGCCAATCCATAGGTTGCCCTCCTCGTCTGGAAAAAGGGCTGCAGTGAACAACGGAGGCGACAGCTCGAGAA
>PMBQ01000075.1 GCA_003152955.1 Candidatus Bathyarchaeota archaeon | reverse complement strand
TATCATTCACTACGAACTCCTGAAGGGTTCACGGCGGATGGATCGGTATATCGAGGATCTGCCGGAGCCGGAGGAAGGTGAAGAAGAGAATCTGAGCCTGAATACGATGTGTCCGAGATGTCGATCACTGAGGCAGGATGGTTGGACGGGAAAGAGCTGTAAGCAATGCGGTTTCCATATCTGGACGCGGCGGATTAAGCCGATGTACAGCTACATGAAGCATATGTTCGACACGGTGATTGTGGATGAGGGTGTCAAGATCAAGTCGAAAGATTCGATGCAGGGTGTGGCGGTCAGATCGCTTCACGCACAGAATCGACTTCTCTTNNCCTTGGTAATGGGACACCGCGTTTCCCATATCAATACAAGGGTGGGACGAGCAAATTTCTAGATGACTTCGGGGTATTTGAATTCGTGGCTGACGAATTCCGGAAAAGCCTATCGAAAGGCCGGAAGAAGCTCCTGCCTGAGATCGGCAATCTGCATCTACTCTGGAAGCTGTTTGCTCCGTCGATCATCCGACGCACAAAGGACGAAACCGGGGAGAATCTTGTCGGCAAGAACGTCCATCGAATCAAGGTGAACTTCACCGTCAAGCAGAAACAGGTCTACGATTGGTGGATCAATAACTTCACTGACTGGTTCAAGGCCAGCCATAACACGCAGATGGATGAAAATGTGGTTGCCATGCGTGAGATGATCCTTGGCTTGCTCTGGAAATTGAGGCTGACTGCAACGACGCCGGCGTCAAGACTGTTGCCCGGGAAGCCGGAACCTGGGATGGAGACAACGTTCTATGCTGGTGCCTGTAGTCCGTCGAATGCAACGGAGAAGATGTTGTTCGTAATGAGCAAGCTGAAGGAGATTGTCGAGGCCGGGGAACAGGCTGTTGTGTTCAGCTCTCTGCAGGACAACATGAAGGCAATGAAACAGCTCTGCGATCGGTTCCACCTTGGCGCGGAGGTTGCGAATGCGGAGACGAATCCGAGGGAGCGCGGCTTGTTGATCTCCCGGTTCAAGCAGGGAGAATTCTCGGTGCTGATTGCTGGCACTCAGGCTGTTAATCTGGGGCACAGCCTAGACAACGCGAACCATGTGTTCATGACGGACTACGAGTGGGATCATTCGACAACACGGCAGGCCATCGATCGCGTCCATCGCTTCACGTCCAGAAAGGATGTAAACGTGTATCTGCTCTACACGGAAGGGGGGATTGACCAGAAACAGCTTTTCGAAATCATTGACCGGAAAGGGCAGTCGTCGGATCTTGCTCTGGATGGCAAGTTGCTGGATCAGGAAGAGGTTCAGGTAGACTACTTCAAGATCGCGCGGGAGATTGTGAGTTCCCATGTCGAGGGAACGGATGGTCTGCTGGAAGAGGAAGACGTCGAGCGTCAGTTGTATGAGTTGTTCCGTCGCAAGTCGGTAGGTACTCCAGTTATTGCTGTTGGGTTGGAGTATGAGCCTCCGCGTGGTCCCAAGCCTGAAGCCGAATTGGTTCCCGTTCAGGCTCCGCACAAGAAGCGGATTGTTTTTGTCCATCAACTTGAATTGTTTTGAGAGGGCGCAATGTCAAAGACCATGGAACTCGTGCGCATGGCGCACAGCGTATTCCTGAGTTGGACTGAGGACAAGAAACCTTCACCATGGTTTGGAGAGGTTTACGGGCGGTTTGCAGCTCTCTGGGCGAATGAGATGCCGGGGAAACTGTGCCCGGATCGTCCTACGGTAATCGAGGTTATGCGATCGTGTGCTCTGCCTTTCCGGATGTCCGGCGACTATTCGGAAGACTACCGGACGATATACTACAACCCCACAGATTTCGACAAACGGACGATTACGCGGCTGGTGTCCAAGANNGGGTGCTGACAGAAATCAAATGAGTCTGTTCCAAATTCAAGCGGAGTAATCAGATGATCATAGCTGATGTAGACACATTCTTTGCCCATGCCGAAGTGATACGGCGGTCTGGGATTGTTGTGAGACCGTCAGAGAGATGTCTGATGAACGAGATCTCTTTCACGGATGAGGAGGTTGGCAAATATCGGAGTCACCCACGGATCTTCGTTTGGTCAATGATGCCGAAAACGGATCGGGATTCAATCGTCAGTGGATTCCGGGATGGATCCCGGGCGTATTTCATCACAAGATCCGACCCGCATGCGCACTGCTTTGACGCAATTCGGCATGAGGGGATAGTCCGGATTGCACTTGGGGGAAAGGAGATGAGATGAAGGCTTTGAGAGTGACAATGCCGGATGGGTCTATGTGGGAAGTACCACTGGAAGCGATTGCCGAGCATCGCGCCGATTACTTCGCAGCAAGACGTAGTGGTAATCGGATGTCTTTGATTCAACAGGCGATGAAGAAGCCGGGGATTCTGAAGGAGTGGGCGCAGAATGAAATGGATTGGGATCATGTGAAGAGTGTCGCTGTACAGGTCAAGCGACCGGACCATGAGAGCATGCTGCAGGAAGGATGGGTGAATGGATACGCCGTTATCGTGGACGGGCAAGTTCTCGGGTGAAGACGGATTTCGGGATGACAAGTATCACCAGTTCATGTCCGGAAAACCGTGCGTGGCGTGTGGTCGGCCAGGAGAGGCGCATCACTTTGGCGACATGGGGGATGGTCGGGGGACAGGCCATAAGGCAAGTGATCAGAAATTGATTCCGCTGTGCAACGATCATCACCGGGAAGTGGAGACCCTGGGCAGGAAGAAGTTTGAAATGAAGTATCACGTTGACTTCGACAAAACAAGTGATCGGTTCCATTTTCTTTACGAGGAGCGTGTCTATGGTATCAGCCGAGAGAGCTATTGAGACAGTGGCGAGTGTGCATCCCCTCGATAACGTATCGTATGAACAGGTTGGCGATTTGGTTTCGAGAGAAGAGATCAATCGAGCCTTGCAGGAAGAGGCGGCGCTGAAGGAAAACAAGGTGCAGTTTGTCAATCTGGCTTTTGAGATGGCGCAGCATCTGAAGGAGATCCGGGATAACAGATGGTACAAGCTCTTG
>PMBQ01000086.1 GCA_003152955.1 Candidatus Bathyarchaeota archaeon | reverse complement strand
TCCAGAGTGTCCTGTCAACCAGATACGCTTTGCACCTTGAGACACCCGGAAGGCTTTCGACAAATGCTTGCGCATCAACGGTGTTGCCAATCCGATCGTACATTCTTCGATGCAGGGGAGCCAAGAGCCGGATCTTCTCAATGTCTTCCAGATCCTGACCACCATTCATCTCTTCGTGAGACAGAATCGATACGGCATACGGCGAATTCTCCACCTTGAGGTCTGCATCGACGAGAAGATTTCCGACCGTCCCCCCGCCAATCCGCCTAGCAATGGCAATCGACGCTCCCGTTGCAGGTATCGTTCCATTTACCCCGTCACCGAAGACTATTCTCGCTTGACTGTCACCAAGAGGTTCAGTGACAAAATTCAGATCCGAGGATCCGCTGGAAGCAAGTGACGTCACTTCAGTCCAGGTAACTCCGTCTACCGTGATCACTATCGAGCCGTGAATCACGCCAGCATCGGGCACAATGAATTCTTGGAACGGTCGACCCGTACCATTCGAAGTGTAAGCCATCGACTTGCCGTTCATGAAATCAATCGTTTCCTGTGTGACGAGCGGCGGGACGGTGAAGGCCACACTGTTTTCTAAATAGACAAGCTGATCGTTGGCACCCTGCGCTGATAGCTGGATACCATAGACCGGGATATACCGAGCCGACGCCGCACTGTCAAAATGCAGGACTACGTTTCCGTGCGCCGAGATCAGGGTCTTCACCGGGTAGCCGAGTACTCGAGCGCGAGCTTCGACGTTTTTGCGCTCCCGGGCTGTGAGAAGATTGAACTCGTTGCCCCAGGCTCCCAGAAGCCACAAGCCACGGTCCAACGCATGCAGATACAGATCCAAGGCGAACCGCCCCAGATCATTCAGGTTGTCGAAATTCCACGACGAGAAAAACGACGACGCCAACGATCGGCACGTTGCAAGTAGACTGTCGTAGTTCAGGTCCGATATGTTAAACTTGAATCGGGTTGCCATACGAACAAATCCTCTTTGCCTGATGCATCGGTGTAGTACACGTTCATCACCACGTCACCCTCATTCAATCCCTGCTGAAAGGTGACATCCGTGATCACCATATCTGGAATGTACTTGGCGCATTTTTCTTGGAGCTGCACGATGAACAGTGTTCGCTCCGGAGCGAATTCGGCCAAAAGCTCCTGTTCAAGACTCGCCGGACTGATCCCATAGTCCGGATACCACAACCTTGTTCCGGGCATCGTATTCAGCATCATGGCAAGCTGGCACTTTACACCCTCTGAGTGTACCGACTCGCCATTGCTACCGATCTGAAAGGGATAAGCGAGAATCATTTGTCTCTCCGGAGAGACATTATTCAATATGTGCCGTAGTCGACGTTGGCAGGGCCGCATTCATAGTGGTCTTGATAGCTGCGCCGCCATCGTTGGGTACTGGTGTTCCCGTCTTCAGAGCTGCCAGTGTTGCGTCCACGTTCTCCGTCACCTTGGTCACTGCATTCGTCTGAATCTCTGTAACAACCGCAGTCACAATCGCCGTGATCAATGCCTCGTTCTCATCTTTCAAAGCCTGAATCGTCGAAGCGGGAATACCTTGCGCCAGAAGTCGCAGTTTCACACTCGGCCAGTAGGCATCATGCGCGGCGGCAATCGAACGGGTTGCACTCATCCCCATGGTCTATTCCTTATTGGAGACGAAATTCCTGTGACCTGATACTCCACTGTTTGCATCGGCTACATGCGGCGGCATGATCGGAACCGGACGTCCTTGGTTACCCATTCCAAAATCCGGAGCTGCGTTCAGGAGCCAGTCGAGGCTGGGTTTCAGAACCATGTAATCTCCGTCCACCTGGGATCCATCCTGTTTCATCGTCAGGACATGACCAAACTTGTCTGTGATCGTGACACCAGTTTCCCCAAGCTCGATCTTGTTACCGAACTTGTCGATGAGCTGCCAACCACCATCGAAGCTCTTGAGCATGTTCCCAAAGGTGTCAGTCAGGACCGTACCCTGCTTATCCCAGACCTGCCGATTGTTCAGCTTCCCATCTGAGACAGTGATACTCTCCGCATCCTTCGTCCGGTCAAACTGGAAAACCGATCCATCCGCATGCACGACTTTGAAGATTGTCTTTTCAGCGACATCATTGAACAGCATCTTCCAGTTTTCCGTGAAGAACAGTCTGACGTACGGGAAATCGGCAAGGGCCTCTGCGGGCACCTTTTGATCATTGAGGAAGCAGAACCCATCCCACACAAGATGTCCCTCTGCATCTCTCTCGTCCGGGGTTGTCTGTCCGACCACCCACACCCCGAGCAGAGATCCGTACTTGACGACCCATTCCTTCGAAGGCATCTCAAACGATCCGAACCGCATCTTTGGCATGGCCCAACGGAGTTCCCCCTTGTGCCACACCCGAAGCCAACCGATCTTCTGGTCGTCCAGCTCGTATTCGTCAACCGCGATTCGCGCCAGAAACATTGAGATAGATCCCGGGATGCCCTGTATTGCGTCCTAAACCATCTGTAGGAACGTTTGATCTATTGAATGGTGAAGGTATAGGGTTGCCATCAAAAGAATAGCCAGAACGGTAGGAACAACCGTCTGGCTATTCTGGGATTTGGAAGCTCAGGCAAATCTTGGCTAGGCAACAACCACCCAACCTGCCCGAATATACTACATCACTCTCGGATTGTCAACTCGCTACAGACTGCCTCCTCAGACCCATGTCACGATGACAGTTTTCCACACCCTTGAGCAACAGGTAGCCCAGCTGCTCAACACCGAGATCGACGCAGGCTCTCACGACATCCAATTCAACGCCAACAATCTTGCCAGCGGTGTCTACTTCTACAGAATCCAAGCCGGGAGTTACGTGGAGACGAAGTCGCTCTTATTGATCAGGTAGACACATCGGTGAACTCCCACACTCCAACTTGACATCACGCAATGGAAATGTTACTTTGGTGATGGGTTTCGTTCTGTTGCGCCAATTGAAAATTGCCTCCTCATCCGATCGATTGTGATGGAGAGGCTTTTTTCTTTCTACAAATAGGGGTGCCAGTTGGACTGTAGTCAACACTGGGTTGACGAGTACTTACATTCGAGCACTTGCCATGAACGGCACGACCAATTTTGCAGGGACCGATGGTGATGCCTTCCTCTCCACAAATGGTGGTGCTG
>PMBQ01000144.1 GCA_003152955.1 Candidatus Bathyarchaeota archaeon | reverse complement strand
TATGAGAGCAACATGAGCAAGGGTTACTTTAATGGTATTATCGACGACATCTGTTTCTACAATCGGGCGCTCACAACGTCAGAGATCTCCGGCTTGGTCATTGCGGGCGCCCCCGATCCGACGCCGAGTCAGGTGGCAGGGAAATACGAACTCTTTCAAAACTATCCGAATCCGTTTAACCCATCTACTGTGATTCGATATAATCTCATCGAGTGGTCTAAGGTTTCCTTGACTGTCTTCAACACTCTCGGTCAGCAAGTGGCGACCCTGGTCGAGGGGGAACAGGCCGCGGGGAATCATGAAGTGGTATTCAATGCAAGGGGCCTCGCCTCAGGAGTGTACTATTACCGAATTCACGCCGGTTCGTTCTCGCAGTCGAAAACACTGATGATTTTGCGCTAATAGGATTTATTGAGAAGCTCTTACGGTTATTGAGAGGAGGGAGAGTAGAATTATTTAACAATCTCTCCCGTTGAAGGAAGTTCTCGGTATGCTCAGAGGTCACCCGACGTAGATGTGGAACCGACATCTGCACCGGTAAGCCCGTCCGTTCCGTAGTTTCTAATTAATTCCTTTCTCCTGTGAGGGCAAGAGGTAGNNTCCTGCTCGGTTTCAGTAAGAGCTCACAGGTGCGCATAGGTCGTGCCAATCAAATGTGCTGCCATGATATCTCCGTCGGCTCCCACATCAGGTACACACTACATGCTCCTCCTCAAAGCCGGAGTCTCTCTCCCAAAGGAGCTTCGGCTTTCCTGATTTGTTCGCATTTGACGTAGGAAGAGTCTACTTCGTACGTTATGCTACCAAAGTCCCGCTGAATCATTTCCTTAAGCCGGGTCGGGTCTTCCAGCGTCAAGGTGGATTGTCTTTTCGAGTGAAGTGCTCAATTCAAGAAAAGTGTTGCAGTCGAGAGCATCGTGAAAGAGGAATGGATCGCTGATCTATTATTCCATCGAGGAGGGTACATGAAGACCAAACTTCACACATATCTTGTCTTAGCCGCTTTGAGCTTCCTAACGATAATTGAGTGTGGCTGCAAGAAATCGGATGGTTCGGTGGGTCCCGATACACAGACACCACTTCCTGGGACGACTGCCGCCAAGGTTAACCAAGCTGAGATTGGAGGCTCCGGCCTAACAGTTCTGTCAGCGTTTCAAGCAGAAACGTCTGTATCTAATTCTCAATTTACCACAGCGGTGTCCGACTCTTCGACCTTGATACTGTTTGTCAGGGATGCGAATCACCAGATCCGCGGTCTCACCCTTGCTACACCTTTGAATGGGCAACACAATCTCTATGATTGCGATGCGTCGTCAACTGCTCTCTCGATTCTCATGCTTACTCCAGGAATTACCACCATTGATCCATACGAGGCGAAAAACGCACTGGACAAAATGAAGACGCTCGGATCTTTCGGACAGCTGGTCTCGTATCTGCGTTCAAACCTTCCTAATACCTCCCTTACAGACCTTCTTAAGCAGGCTCAGCTTGACACCCTCGTTTCCCATTGCGCAAGCGATTACATCGTGCTGGCCAAACCTGCAGTTGCTCGTTTAAAGCGCCCGACCTCGGCAAATGAGCTAAAGAACAAGTTCGAGGTGGTCAAGATAGGCGCTTATCCTAACAATTACGTCAAGCTCTCGAACTACGCTGCCCGCTTTGTCAACGTGTTTCGACGGGACGTCCAATCAGATGGCTCAGATCAGTCTATCCAAATTGTGGCGCCAAACATGGGCGGTGCTGTCACCTACAGTTGGGGCTCTATCTTCACTGGAACAGTGGCTAATCCTACGATGGTACAGGACCCAGAGTATCACCCGGCAACGAAGGCAACGCGTTCGGACTATTGGGTTCTTGGACCTGGGCTTAGAAAGTCCGATGCATTGCCCCCCGGAAGCGTGAACAGTGATATTGCTGCCCCCACACTGAACACGATCATCTATTACACACTTTTCCCAATACTGGATGTCGTGCTTGGAGGAAAGATAAAAAAGAATCTCGATTGGAAGGCTGTGAGTATCGTGTATAATGTAATCAAGGGAGCTGTAAAGCTGGACGCATTTCAGAATGCGACCGATACAAAAGGCTTGATGCGGGCCTTTCTGGACATCATACTAATCATGATAAGTACCCTTATTGCCGCCGGGGCTCTTGCCGCTCTGGGCTATACAGGTACTGTGGCAGCAGCGATTTGGGGTCTCTTGGGCGCTGGGCTCGGGGCAGCTAATTTTGTGATTGTGGCCGGAGACTTTTTCACCATCCAGCCTTATGCTTCATATCAGGTTGTCAACACAACACCTGCAACACTCAACGGCAAAGTGACCAATACTAGTACCAATCTTCCAATTTCAGGGGCAGTTATTACGACGACACCTGCTATGGGAACGGCGACGACCGATGTTACAGGAACATACACCTTGGGAGGTATGGATCCTGGAACGTACACAGTCACGGCAACCAAAAGCGGATACAACACAAAGAATCTCACTCTGTCGGTTCTTCCGGGTGAAACAAAAGTACTTGATATTGCACTTGTGCCTGTGGGAATCGCTGCATGGCTCACAAGAGCTCCAATGACAACGGCGCGATACGTTATGGCCGCGGGGGTCGTTAATAATAGGCTCTATGCAATTGGGGGAAGCAATGCTACTTCCGGAGGCATCAACTTGCTCTCCACAGTAGAGGCATACGACCCGTC
>PMBQ01000123.1 GCA_003152955.1 Candidatus Bathyarchaeota archaeon | reverse complement strand
CGGTGAGTTCTTCTCGATCAAACGCCTGTACCCGAAATACTGGGGTGATCAGGCTCAGGCTGATGCTCAGTATTTCGGCCTCCTTAAAATGGTCGACTCGTTCAATGATGACCTGAAAAGGTTCTGGTCTGAAATATCAGATGACATGCCGGACCGAGCCGCTGCATTGCTTCCTGTGGACACGCGAGAATCTTTGGGCCCCATCAGCCGGATTGCACGAGAGCGCTTTGCGGCCGCCGATGCCCTTGCTGAGGAATTCAAGAAAAAGAGGGTCAGGGTAATCACGGGGATATTGAGCCTCGTGGTAATCGGTTTCCTGTTCTTCCAGACGTATCTCGAACTGTGGCATGCTCCTCTTGTGCTGCTGTTGTATCCTGTGATGATGGGAGTAGTAATCGCGCTTTTTCGGTGGGCGAAATGGCGATCGATTGAATACAAACATGAAGACTACCGGGCTCTTGCCGAGGCCCTACGAGTTCATGTCTTCTGGAAGTTTCTGGGAATAGGGGAACATGTATCGGATCACTATCTCCAGAAGCACAAAGGTGAGCTGGAGTGGATACGCTATTCTATGAGAGTCTGGGAAGTCGTGCCGTCTGCGCCAGACGGGGAGGACTCATCGGCAAACCCATCCTCATTGCTTAGTCGCTGTCGCGAGGCAGTTCAAGGATGGATTGAGGTTCAGAAGAAGTGGTTTGAGATTCGCGCTTCCGAAAATCATCGACAACTTCAGAAATACGAGTCAATTGCCAACCGGCTGTTCCTATTTGGCGGTAGTGCTGCATCTTTCCTTTTCTTGCTCGAATTCTCATCACTCGACGGGGTTCTCCCTCAGGAATATCAATTGATTCTCCACCATTTCTTGGTGTTCAGCACCGTGATGAGTCTGGCAATCTCAGGGGCGTTGCACGGTTTGGCGGAGAAATTGGTCCTGGCTGAGCAATCTAAGCAATATCACAGGATGGCAGGGGTCTACACTCTTGCCTCGGAAGTTATCGCTGAGTCGATTCGAAAGAACGATCTCCAGGAGGCGCTCAAAGTCTTTGAAGACCTGGGTAAAGAGGCACTTATGGAGAATGGTGATTGGTTGCTCCTCCACCGGGCCAGACCCATGGACATCCCGACAGTGGGTTAGTCAAAAAATGTGCTTTCTCATGCTGCACCAAATTTTCATAAACTGCTCGTCAAAGAGAAATCAGGTTGCTGATACGGCTACCTGCATTGAGAATCCCCAATATTTGCCCGACGGAAAACAGATTCTTTTCATAAGAAATTCAGAGGGGATCTGCAAGTGTCACGCGTAAAAGAAGATGTCCAAAGGGTCTTGTTTAGTTGCGCATTTGCAGAGGAGAGGGTAGGAACCCAGACGTGCGTTGCGTTTGAACTTCACCCTTCGTTCCTCATTGTCGGCAGCAAGCGCTTTGCGTATAAGGAATGGATGCATCTCTTGGGTAGAGGTAATGATCTCTCAGATCAGACGCCAACTGACAGACTGGAAGCACTGAAACCAATGCTGATTTTGGAATCATCCTCGAGGGACCCCACCGAGGTGAAGATTACTAGTGAACCAACTGAATGGACGCAGACCTGGTCCGAAGGCATGGCAATCTTGGCGTTTGATGAAATTGTACAAGCTCTCAAGAACGACAATCGTTTCCGGCTCACTGACGCGGGTCCGCAGACGCTGCCGGCGTGAGGTGCGGATCGCCCACGGTGTTTTGAGTGCAGAAGTAGTAGCAACTCAACCTGCAACCTGCTTTGCCGAAAAGCTGCGAATCGCATTCATCTGAGGGAACCAAGCGGTTTCGTAGGCCCAAGGTCATTCTGCAAACCGAACTTTCTGAGAATTTTATAGGGATTTTCCGGGACTGTGAGATACTGGGCTAATAGTCAAGCTAACTAGACTTTGCGAGCCTGAACGCAGCGCTAACCATGGAGCGGTTCGGTTATTATCGGCAAATGGTCCTTGAAGATGTAAGAGAAAGGACCTACTATCACATAGAGTGGTAGGAAGTTTTGATCTTTGAGAGAGGCCTCTTTTCGCCAATATGGTGAGGGAGGCTTTTTGTTTTTGGTGGCATTCGTGGCCGAATGAAGTCCCCCCCGGCAGGGCGAGCGCAAGCGTTGTCGCGCAGTTCTCAGTCCATGAGCCCAATATGTGAACAAATTCACCGACTGGAACATGACAATCGTGGGCAGCGTGATCGCACATTGGAAAGTAGCCGCGCAAGGGTCTTTTAGCGACAAGTAGCAGGTGCAACTATACACACATGAGATGCTCGGCCAGTTCTGTTGCCCGTCTTCTGGTAGGGTGCTTCGCCGGCAAGATCTCGCATAAGTGATAAGTCATGTATTCATTGGAGGGACAAATGAGAACAGAGGTAATCTTCATCATTCTCTCATTCATACTCTCGACGGCAACTCAGGGCCACGCTCAATCTTGGTGGCAAAAAGCCGGCAAGGCCTCCCGGGAGACCTTTGACAGGGGACGCGAGAAGGCTTCAGATGCGTGGCGAAACACACAGCCTCAACGTCAGCAGGCATGGGAGACAGCCAAAAAGACCACGAAGCAAACGATCACCGGAACAAAGGACAATTGGAGGAAATCGGCGCCGGCGCGCCAGCAGGCCTGGCAGACAGCGAAGAAAACCACCAAAGGGACGATCGCCAAGACAAAGGACAATTGGAAGACCTCAGCACCTGCGCGCCAGCAAGCTTGGCAGACAACAAAACAAACCACCAAACGGACGATCGCCAAGACGAAGGACAATTGGAAGAAATCAGCGCCTGCACGTCAACAGGCCTGGCAGAAAGCAAAAAAAACCACCA
>PMBQ01000115.1 GCA_003152955.1 Candidatus Bathyarchaeota archaeon | reverse complement strand
GATAAGTTGCGCGCGGAGTTCAGTGGAGTTCGAAATTGAGGCATAGTGGGTCACAAGGAATACTCGTTCTCTCTTACGTTGACTACCCGAGTTATGTGGGTTTGTCTAGGAGAATCTCGGGGATACTGAGCTCGCTTCACAGCTCGAATATCCCGTATCAAGTAATCTCTCCTATCTTTCGATCACCTGATGCACCCGACCTCCCACAGGCCACGAGGGTCGACCTGCGCTTCCTTAGAGCGCTAGTCCCAGACAGGCTGGTGACCAAGATTTTGGCACTAATCTTCTTCAGTCTATTCGCTTTCGTCAAGATCCTTGTCTTGCGAAAGGAAATACTGGCGGTGCAGTATGAATCGATCTATTCCTTTCCCTCAGCGTTTTTGGCAAGAATGTTCTGCCGGTGTCCCATCATCGGAGACGATGTTCTCATTCTTAGGAGTTCAAGATTGTCAAGACTGTTGGCTTCCGTGGTGATAGCGACTACCGATCTAATCTTGTCTTCAACAGAGGCGACACTCCTCAGAAGCTCTGAACCAGGCCGAATCCTGTACGTTCCTAACGGCATCAACACTGACTTTGTTCTGAATCGATCTTCGATGAGCTTCGACAGGATAAGAGCTGTTTTCACTGGCACCATGTCTTACCAGTCGAACAGGGAGGCAGCCNNAAATTGCCAAAGGAGTGCAAGATCCAAATTCAGATAATAGGCGGCCCAGTTCCGAAGGAGTTAGCATCAAATGGGAAGGTGAGATTCCTAGGCCAGTTGGATGATCCATCCTTGCTGGAGATCTACAAAGATGCCAACGTAGGTATCTTGCCATTCTTTGGAATACCTGCTGAAGGGCCAAAGGTAAAGGTCCTAGAATATGCGGCGGCGCAGTTGCTTGTAATATCAAGTCCTGAAGGGGTCCAAGGCTACCGCGACTTTGTTCCTTGGAAACACTANNGCGCCGAATTTTCATGCTGAAATAGCGAAGAGAGGCCAGAGACTTGCAATGACTCGCTACAAGTGGCCTGATCTTCTAAGCCCATACTTGAACCTCATGCAAAAACTCCGAACAGAATTTGACTAACTTCTAATTGATGGTCGCGTAAGACGCATTGTAACGTGACATTTTATTCTGACTCATTGTCTGTATTGCCTTATACGCTGCATTCGGTCAGTATGTTGTTAACTTGTTCAAACGCGAATTTGCGTTTGCCTCTCTGACATGTTCTCTTTAGTCTCTGCTCTTCGTCTAGAATTATTAGGGACAGTTTGTTTCTTCGTCTTGATGGCTTGAGAGTTTGTTTTCTGTTGATAACGTTGCCGTGAGGCTTCGCAAGAGGTTACGATTGTTTGTCTGGGTCACGGACCAAATAAGCAGCCGGAGGGGAATCAGTTCTGCAACCAAAAAGGCGACGTTTTCTTTTCTATCGCTGGTTGCGCTTCTAACCATAACTGGCGTTGTGACTTCAGCGTTTTCCTATCTGAGTGACTCGGCGAATGCAACTTGGTCAGTAATCAACATCCTGTTTCAACCACGGGATCTTCTTGCCGGTTTCGCTTCGATTGCTGCGGGGACAATGCTTCTCAGGAAGAATCGTTACGTCTGGGCCTTGGTGAGTCTCGTTATCACGTTGGTTGTGATCCCTAACGGACTTCTTTTTGTAAGGTCAATCGATCCCGTTGCCGCTATACTGGGAGGGATCATAGGATACATCGTGCTTAGGAGAACAACGTGGAACAGGAAAGACGCGATTCTCTGGTTATTTGTAGTTTTCCTAGTGTGGTCCGCAGTTATCGCAGCGACTTGGCCGAAGACAATTGCGTTTGCTTCAATTGAGCCAACTGGCAAAAGCTGGAATTTCGATCCGGTCGCTTCACTGAAGATGTACTACTTGATGAAGAGTGGTACGGGGTATTATGATGCCTATCTCACTGCAATTGCTTTGAATGCTGGCGTTGACCCTGCGCAGATTCTTGCCGCCCGTACAGTACCGGGCTTTCACGCGGGGGGCATTATGGACTTCCGAGGGCCTTTTGTATTCTACCTATGGATGATGCTGCCTAACGGCTCGTATATCTACGGCACTTATCTTCTTCTCGCCTCAACTGCTATCGCCTGCGGGTACTGGGCCTTCAGTCGGATGTCAAGACGAACTGGACTCATTGCAGCGACACTTCTAATGCCTTACTTGACTGTCGGCGTGGGAGGAGCGCTGTGGTTGGAGTGGGAGTTCTGGGGATCTCTCTTCAGCATCTTTGCCTTTACGCTATACTTGCGGGGTTACAGGAAGTTTGCAGTTGTGCCGGCTCTCTTCGCGGGTGCCTGCAAAGAAACCCTGGCGGGAGCCTTACTGGCAGGACTCGTAGGCTCTGCAATAAGGCGGGACAAGAAAGAAATCTTAGCTTGGGCAGGAGGTCTCGTCGCGTACGGAGCATACGAGACATGGCACTTCCTGAATCTAGTTTCATACTATCATGTAACCTTTGACTTTTCAAGGGTGACCAATGGGGGGTTCGGGTTCGTTCAGGCAACATTTCACTTTGGAACTCCTTGGCTAAGAGTGGGATTGAGTGGGGCATTGCTTGGACTCTCGATCTTGGGAGTATTGGGCATCAGGCCGTTCCACTTGTCCGCCTATGCTTTTGTAAACACTCTCCTGCCCATGGCGGCCTTCATGTTCATTGGGTACAAATGGGATGACTACTGGGGCGTCGTTTACGTCCCGTTCGTGCTCGTCATGGCCGCTTACCTAGCTGGAACTTTGCGCGGTGACATTCGAGCACAGAGTGACACGTTTAGGCAGAGCGATTTAGTCAAGAGCGCTGAACCATGAGTCTTAGAGCGAATTCCAAATCGAACGACCCAGGTTCCGGACGCTGGGCAAAAATCTTTCCACCAATTTCAGGGACTGTTTTGAGTGTGCTGCTATGAAGACGCTCACCATTGGGCTCTTGGGTTGCGGGCAAAACTCCGACAATCATCTTAGAGTCTATTCTGAGACGGCGGGACTCCGACTTGTGGCTGTGTGCGACAAAACGTTGTCCAAGGCAAAGGCGAAGGCCCGCCGTTACGGCGCTGACTTTGCACTCTCTGACTATGGGTCGTTGCTTGACCTTGACTTGGATCTGGTTGACATAGTGACCCCCACTCCTACCCATGGACTATTGTCGCGTCTGGCCCTCGAAACAGGTCACAATGTGCTAGTGGAGAAGCCGATGGCTCTCACCTCGGCTGAGTGCCAAGCAATGATCAGGGCTGCCAACAAGAGCGGCAGAACACTGTGCGTGGGTCACAACAAACTATTCTTCAAGACTGTCACCCAAGCGAAGGCATCGCTAGACGATGGGACTCTAAGGGTTTCTCGATTGCGCATCTCTCATCATTTTGCTTACAGCAGAGTCTTGGAGCGTTGGCGGCTTAACGCGAAATCTGGAGGAATACTCTGGGATGCAATCGTCCATCCGGCATATCTTACCGAACATTTCCTAGGGCCGATAACATCAGTCTACGCAACTGCCCGGAAAGTCGAAGGAAAGTCATTCGATTCATTTACCTTAGTTTTGCAGAACAAGAAAGTTGGGATGACGGAATATATTTGGAATGCAAAGCAGCCATTATTCGAGTTGCAGTTGATAACGGAAGACGGTGAATGCTTACATCTTGACCTCGTGCATGATTTCGTCTTCCAGATGTCTAGGCATGCAATGAATCGAAAGACGTATCCTCTTAGATTGCTTGCTAAAGATTTTCAAGTCCCCTTGGCAAGATGGTCAAGTTACTTGCAGAACTTTTGGGAGATCCGATCCTATCCGGGAGCACTTCCATTTCAGAGGACGTTCTATGTGCTCATCAGGCAGCTTATTTCTTTTCTGAATGGGGATCAAGATCGTCCTCCTGTGTCGCCAGAAGAAGGTTTGCGTTCCATCAGAGTTCTGGAAGCAGTGAAGAAGTCAATTGCGTCTGACCACCCAGAACGTGTAGCCGCCTAAATGCTGCTGGAATCTTTTCGAGAGTTGCTCGTGATGCGTTCTAGTCCACGAACAGCCGTGGCCGCTCCTATGGCCTTGATTCGCTCGGGCATCACCTCTGAGTGTCTTCGGTTGGCAGAGGGCAAACCTCAATTGCGGCTCGCCATGAACCTAGGCCCTGTTTTTCTGTGCGTGGGCCAAGACTGATCTATTCGTGGGTGTCTGTTAACGGTCTCTCCTCCGGCATCTCCCGTAACCAATGGCATTAGAAAACGCGAGACGAAGTCGACTATTCAGCAAAATGACCCGGTCTGCGAGTCGTCTGTACT
>PMBQ01000380.1 GCA_003152955.1 Candidatus Bathyarchaeota archaeon | reverse complement strand
TTGTTTTCCTTGAAAACGTAGAACACAATCACAAGTCCCAGTAGGACGGCGATATCTGCGGTTATCACAAGGTACGTGGGAACGTGCGACCAGATAAAGCGGTGATCAAATCCGGGAATAAGCACCATTAAGATAAAGAAGAAATTTGCCACCGATTGTATTGCCTTCTGACTGGTTCTGGTTTCAGCGAAGGGACCGGCTTTGAGCCGACGTTGGATGAGGTCCGGATCTTTTCTCAGAAAGTAGACAGTGATCAAAAACACCGGGATAAAGAATACCATCAAGAATACCCAAGCCTGCCAAAAATTGAATGACCATGCCGGAAGGAAAAGGGACAGACCGAGAATAATAAGAAGCTTCAGGAAACCAGCCGTGGCCTTAGAGGTCAGGGTGTTCATACTTCAGATTCCTTTGTTTCCACCGTGCATCACGCATAAGGGTCACCTCCGAAAAACTCAGCTGGCTTGAATGACTGATAAGACCACCTCATTCTCCGAGATCCGCACCAGGTTGTCGTTCTGCACCGTCCGATTCTATGAGCGCAACCTTATCGTGTTTATTGAGGACATGGCGCACGAGGAGCGCCGTAGTGTCTGCTGTCATGTGCAGTGTGCGCATCATTTGATTATTTCTAACCGGCAAAGATCGAAATACGATTGAGCAAACCCATATGTTGTACCAGCGTCAAGTAGGACTGTAAGACTGTCACCTTGCACAGTTACGAGACTATCGGTTATTTCGTAGTATCTCCAAACAGAATCTTGAATACCAATTCTCTTGCGGATTGCCTTGTCAAAAATGAGTTCAGCAAGCCCAGGATCACCTTTTGACTTAGCCCAAACTGAGAGTTTATAGCGATTGCCCCCAACTGGCGCGGCAACCTTCGTTTGCAGGTTTGCACCAATCCTATCGCCGACAGAAAGAACAATTGACCATTTTCCACCTTCGGGTGGAACATCGTCCGAAAAAGTTGGTGATGACAGCAGGTTTGACCAGAATTGCCAGCCTTGATAAGATGAAATACCGTTCATCTCAAATGATGAATTCACTATGAGATTCTTATCCTCACTTGGTCCCGTCGGAGTATGGGAATCCTTCTTGCAGCCGCAAAGGCCGGCAAAGACAATCGATAACAATATGATGCTACTCTTCATACCAACCTCTGTTACGCACATTCCACATAACGATTCGCCCAACAACGCTGTCGTGTTTGACGCCTCAGCGGCGGGGTTGATGTCGCATGACGGGTATTTTGTCCATGTCTGCTACCGCCCGATCCAACGGACTCCGAATCGTCCCGATCATTTGCGTGCTGACATGTGTGTATATCTCTGTCGTCTTCGTACTGCTGTGCCCCAACAACTCCTGAATACACCGCAAAGTCGTCCCTGTCTCCGACAAATGCGTGGCGAACGAATGACGTAAACTGTGCACAGATACTTCCTGATATCCTCCGGTGCTACAGGTCATGCAAAGTTTTGTGACTGCTCAGAGATGCGAGCAGAGGGTGAGGTTGGTCAAAGGGTAGAATGGGAAAAAGCGCCCCCGCAACCTCCCCCATCCTAGGAGGAGAATATACACGAGAATCCGCGGTTTGTCAACAATTCAAGCCTATCCGAAATTCTCAATGAACCATTGTTCTAGCTCAATCCTGTTGCTCTCGTGATTGATATGCCGTATCTTGTTGCCGCAATCCTGAGAACCTGACTCCCGTGAAAGGAAACATACATGTCATCAAGAATCGATGCTGCATCCGAGTGTTTCAAGAGCGGATTCAATTGTGCACAAGCCGTTTTCTCCGCCTACGCCCCCTTGGTAGGGGTGACGGAAGAGGATGCTTTGCGCATTGCCGCTGGTTTCGGTGGCGGGATGGGNNTACGCTCAAGTCAACGACTTCTCCATGGAGTTCCGCCGACTTCACGGTTCGCTTCTTTGCAGGGACATTCTAGGCTGCGATTTATCCACGGTTGAGGGAAGGCGACAGGTCGAAGAGAAGCGACTCTCCACAGTGGTGTGCCTGCCGTGCGTGCAAGATGCGGGCAGGCTTCTTGAAGAAACGATTCTGAATACCGAGAAGAGCCAGACTTCTTCTTGACACACCGTAAGGACTCTTGCTTTAGGAACGCTTTTTCCGTAATTTAACAAAAGTGGTACGTGTTCGGGGCGTAGCGCAGCCCGGCTAGCGCGCTTGGTTCGGGACCAAGAGGTCCCGGGTTCAAATCCCGGCGCCCCGACGAAAAAGGGCAGTTTTAGTGTTTCGGTTACCACGATTGTAAGCAGAATGTCCATTCGGCATACCGCCTGCCTGAAATAATGATGGTGGAGCCCTGTCCTATTCAGGACAACCAAGAACAGCTTGTCGTAGAAGTTGAAAAGTGCCCTCTTCTTCCCCATTTTCCGCAGCAGGATTTCGTTTTACTTCTTGAGCAGCGCGTTTTCAGTGAGGATGGTTCTCTTTGACAGGAATATTCGGAGAAAGAGGCGGAGTAGGGAGACGAAGAAGCGTACCATGTCAGCTCTGGAAGTGGGGGGAAATGCGTTCCAGAGTCAAATATCAGTAGTCCTAAGGTCAGATGGAATAAGTCCCCCTCACGGGATCTCTCTACGTATCACCACACAGCTGCCGCGAAGCGGCTTAGTTCAACGGTTGGTTAGCTGAACTCGATACCATATTTCAAGCCATCGTGGATGTAAAGCGATTGACCTGTCGCACCAAGAACTTATCACGCCCAGGTTCATCCCGGAGAGCTAACTACTTTATCAATCTTCTGGAGTATTGCCTTTTTTTTCCCTTTGTTGGTTCTTTTGGGTACAATCAACTGTAATGGACAAAAGAAAAAGGCAGGGACCTTTATGGAATCAACAATTCAACCATTGTCAACCTCCAGCACTCAACATGGCATTGAGGGGCATTCTGTGAAGAGTGAGGGATATTCGTCGGGTGTGGCCTGGCCTGCGGTGGTGGCAGGAGCATTTGTGATTGCCGCGCTGTCGCTTATTCTCCTTGCATTAGGCACCGGGCTTGGCTTGTCCTCGGTTTCACCCTGGGCAGGGGTCGGCCTATCAGCGTCTAAGATTGGTACGGCAGCCATCGTATGGATGATTGTTATGCAAATCCTCAGCTCATCGATGGGTGGCTATCTGGCAGGGCGTTTGCGCACGAAATGGAGCCATATTCATACGGATGAGGT